>JAILOA010000404.1 GCA_024691065.1 Lachnospiraceae bacterium
GCTTTTTCAGGAGCTTGAGAGGCACGGAAGAAAGAATTTTGACGTTACATTTTTGGTAATGAATCCCGGATATAATGATATTAATTATCAGATGATTTTGAATAATGCAAAGCTTTTAAATGTACCGATTAATACATTTAAATCCGAAATATTTGATGTGGTTTCGAGCGATGATATCGGAGGATCGCCGTGCTATCTTTGTGCGCGTATGAGAAGGGGTTATCTCTATAGTCACGCGAAGGAGCTCGGATGCAACAAGATTGCTCTGGGGCACCACTATGATGATGTTATCGAGACGATTCTCATGGGAATGCTTTACGGCGGGCAGGTTCAGACTATGATGCCAAAGCTTCACAGTACGAACTTCGAGGGAATGGAGCTTATCAGACCGCTTTATCACATAAGGGAAGATGAGATAAAGCATTGGAGGGATTATAATCAGTTGCATTTTATCCAATGCGCCTGCAGGTTTACGGAGGCTTGCGCCGCCAGCGGGGTTGCCGAGAAGCCGTCGAAGAGGGATGAGGTTAAGAGGATTATTGCGCAGATTGCAGAGAAGGATCCGATAATTGAGAGGAATATATTTAAGAGTGTGCAGAATGTGAATTTGAGTACGGTGATTGCGTATAAAGTGGGTGGCGTGAAGCATCATTTTCTGGATACATATGACGAGTAAAAAGGGATTAAATACGCTGGAATTCAGATAGCAACGTTTCAGACCGTTTCGTTCACTACTTCTCGCACTCGCCTATTTTTCGGCATTCGCACAAACTCGCCTTGAAATTTTTTGGCAATATTTAGATAATGAGGCTCAAACAATGTGCTCGGTGCCGAAAGCTAGAGTGCTCGAAGTAACGTGAACTACACTTAATGTCTGAAACTGTTGCTTCTGAATTCTCAGCTTGGTTTTACATAAATTATGAAGTTTTATTGATTTTTACACAGATAAGGGCAGAAAGTGATGCTTTTGGAGGGTAGAATATTTTTAGGTTTTCGGCTTAAGTACGAATATACATAAGTTTTTTGTTTTACACAGATAGGGGCAGAAAGTGATGCTTTTGGAGGGTAGAATATTTTTAGGTTTTCGGCTTAAGTACGAATATACATAAGTTTTTTGTTTTACACAGATAAGGGCAGAAAGTGATGCTTTTGGAGGGTAGAATAAGATGTGGTTGTTTTTCGGGAGTAGGTATAATTGTATGGTATAGATGAATGTTAGTTTGTTTTCGGATAAGGAGGAGTGTATGGAGTGTTTTAAGTTACATAGCGAATACGAGCCGACGGGCGACCAACCTGAAGCTATTGCGCAGATAGTGAAGGGTTTTGAAGAGGGTGACCAGTTTCAGACCCTGCTCGGTGTAACGGGTTCGGGCAAAACATTTACAATGGCAAATGTAATTGCCAAACTTAACAGGCCGACCCTTATTATTGCCCATAATAAGACGCTTGCAGCCCAGCTGTATTCGGAGTTTAAGGAATTCTTTCCGGAAAATGCAGTTGAGTATTTTGTGAGCTACTATGATTATTATCAGCCGGAAGCATATGTTCCTTCGACTGATTCATATATTGCGAAGGATAGTTCCATAAATGATGAGATAGATAAGCTCAGGCATTCGGCGACAGCGTCTCTTTCCGAAAGAAGGGATGTTATTATCGTGGCTTCGGTGTCCTGTATTTATGGGCTTGGAAGTCCGATAGATTATCAAAATATGACTGTGAGTGTGAGACCGGGGATGGAGATTGACCGTGATGAGGTTATCAAGAAACTTATTTCCATGCAATATGACAGAAATGATATGGACTTTAAGCGTGGAACCTTCCGTGTCCGTGGAGACGTGCTCGAGATATTCCCGTCTTCCGAGGCTGAAAAGGCAATAAGAGTCGAGTTTTTCGGTGATGAGGTCGACAGGATATGCGAGATAGAGGCACTTACGGGTAAGGTTATATGTGAGCTTGAACATGCCATAGTATTTGCTGCGTCACATTATGCGGTTAATGAAGCGGCGATGGAGACAGCAATTTCGGGCATCGAAGAGGAGCTTGAAACCAGGGTAAAATATTTTGAGAGCGAGGATAAGCTGATTGAGGCACAGCGTATCCGTGAGCGTACGGATTTTGATGTGGAAATGATGCGTGAAACCGGTTTCTGCTCGGGGATTGAGAATTATACGAGATATTTGTCGGGCTTGGAGCCGGGTGAACCGCCATACACGCTTATAGATTATTTTCCGGATGATTTTATCATAATGATTGACGAGTCACATATGACAATTCCGCAGATCGGCGGTATGTTCAATGGTAACCTTTCGAGAAAGAAAACGCTTGTGGATTATGGTTTCAGACTTCCGTCGGCACTAGATAACAGACCTTTAAATTTTGAAGAGTTTGAGATGCATATAAATCAGGCACTCTTTGTTTCTGCAACGCCGGGACCTTATGAGGCCGCCCACGAAATAATGAGGACCGAGCAAATCATCCGTCCTACGGGACTTCTGGATCCGCAGATTACGGTGCGTCCGGTTGAAGGACAGATAGATGACCTCATAACCGAGATTCACAAGGTTATAAATAATGGGAATAAGGTTATGATAAATACACTTACCAAGCGTCAATCCGAGGATCTTACCAATTATCTGAAGGAAGTCGGTATAAGGGTTAAGTACCTGCATTCGGATATCGATACATTGGAAAGAGCAGAAATCATACGTGATATGCGTCTGGATAAGTTTGATGTGCTGGTCGGCATTAACCTTTTGAGGGAAGGATTGGATATTCCTGAAATCGAGCTTATTGCGATTCTGGATGCTGACAAGGAGGGATTCCTTAGGTCTGAAACCTCGCTTATACAGATTATCGGCCGTGCCGCGAGAAATGCTGACGGCAGGGTTATAATGTATGCGGATGTGATAACTGATTCCATGAAGAATGCCATCAAGGAGACCGAGCGTAGAAGGGGTATTCAGGATGATTACAATAAAAAGCACAATATCACGCCTGAGACCATCAAGAAGGCTGTCAGAGATCTTATAAGTATTTCCAAGAAGGCAGAGAAACCGGCGGCTGAGATACAAAAGGATGTTGAGTCTATGAGCAGGAAGGAAGTCGAGAAGCTGCTTTCCAAGATTGAGAAGAAGATGCGTATGGCGGCAGCCGAGCTTGACTTTGAAACCGCGGCAGAGCTAAGGGATAAGATGATAGAGATAAAGAGCTTTATGTAATCGAAACATTCATATATTGCAGAATTTTTGGAGTCTGTAAAGCTATAAGCGTAGTGCGAATGGATAATAAAAATGTTTTGACCGCATTTTGCCTATATGTTAAAATGAAGTGGTTTTGGTTAGCTTGTGCAAACTTTTTGGTATTTTATAAAAAAGGATTGAGGATTCAGTTTTAGGATACCTAAGCGGGAATCCTCGGTAATTCAACTGCCGAGTAGTTCACTATTATATTTAAAAATGTATTGAAGATGCAAACAAAAATTATAATCAAATATTATAATCCACTGATAAAATAGCTTTGTTTTGATAATCGAATAAGGAGTCATTCAGATTCGTTATAGTAAAAAAATTACAGACAGAAATATATTTATAAATAAAAAAGAAAAGAGGAAAAATATGGCGTCTTGTATAAAAAATATTTCCGAATTTAATTGTCCGGAAACTTATGAACTTGTAAAAAGTGAATATATAAACGAGGTTAAGAGCCTTGGCATCATTCTTAAGCACAAAAAAAGCGGTGCAAGAATTATGCTTTTATCAAATAAGGATGACAATAAGGTATTTTCAATAGGCTTCAGAACCCCGCCAAAGGATTCGACCGGAACACAGCATATTATCGAGCATACGGTGCTTTGCGGTTCGGAGAATTTCCCTTCCAAGGATCCGTTTGTGGAGCTTGTAAAGGGTTCGCTAAATACTTATTTAAATGCAACGACCTACCCGGATAAGACTCTTTATCCAATCGCAAGCACGAATGCAAAAGATTTTAATAATCTCATGCATGTATATCTGGACGCTGTATTTAACCCGAATATTTATAAATATGAGGAGATATTTAAGCAGGAGGGCTGGCATTACGAATTAGAGGAGCCGGACGGAGAGCTTATTTATAATGGTGTTGTATATAATGAAATGAAGGGGGCTTATTCTTCCGATGATAATATGCTTGAGACATATTTAATCAGAGCACTTTTCCCGGATACAACTTATGCAAATGATTCGGGCGGAGATCCGGCAATAATTCCGGACCTTACAAGAGAGGCTTATCTTGAATATCACAAAAATTATTATCATCCGGTGAATTCTTATATTTACATTTACGGTGATATGGATATGGAGGAGAGGCTTGTATGGCTGGATGAGAATTACCTTAGTAAATATGACAGGATTGAGCTTGATTCCGAAATCGGCAGCCAAAAGCGCTTTGACGGCATTCATAAAGTAAAGGAGATTTATGCGGTAGCGGATGACGATGACAGGGAAAACCTTTCCCAATATGCCTATGCGGTTATGACAGATGCGACCCTGGACCGGAAAACCTGTGCAGCGCTGGATGTTTTGTCCTATATTCTTATCGACATGCCGGGTGCATACCTGAAGGAAAGGCTTGTGGAAAAGGGGCTCGGAACAGATATAAGTGCGGATGTATGTGAGCTTGTTAAGCAAAGTTATTTTGCCATATATATAAAAAATGTAGTCGAGGACAAATCTGATGAGATTCTTGATACTATAAAAGAGGTTTTAGAGGAGCTTGTAGAAAAAGGAATCGATAAGAAAATCCTCGAAGCCACCATTAACAGCAATGAATTTAAGGACAGGGAGGGTGATTTCGGAACCAGTCCAAAGGGGCTTATCTTCTATTTAAGATGTCTACATACCTGGCTGTATAATGATGATGAATGCTTCTCGCCACTGTACTTTGAGGAAAATTATAAGTATCTCCGCGAGGGCATAGAAAATGGTCTTTACGAGGATTTAATAAAGAAGTATTTCCTTGATAACCCACATCAGGTAATAGTTGAGATGGATGGAAAGAAGGGGCTTACCGCAGAGAATGACAGGAAGACAGCCGAGAAATTAAAGGCTTATAAGGATAGTCTCAGTGAGGAAGAAATTCTTAAATTAGTTGAGGATACAAAGGCGCTTAAGGCATATCAGGCTGAGCCTTCACCTAAGGAGGATCTGGAGAAGATTCCGCTCCTTGAAATATCTGACATTGACAGAAATGCGAGACCTATTAATTATGTGGAAACTGAAATAGATGGGATGAAGACCATTTATTCAAATGAAGAGACAAATGGAATCGTCTATCTGAATCTTTTATTTAATCTTGAGGCTATTTCAGATCGCCCGTCAGAGCTAAGCGTACTCGCAAGCCTGCTCGGTTACCTCGATACCACAAAGCATAGCTATCTTGATTTTGATACTATGGTAAACATGTACATCGGAGCCATGGCAGCGCTTACAACAAATTATAGAATCAACAATAAAAATGGTGAATACAAGCCGTATTTCGAGGTTTCCGCGAAGATTCTTTCGCAGAATCTGGATAAGGCGATGGAAATTATCCATGAGATGATTTATGAAACTTCGTTTGAAGATGAGAGCCGTATCAGTGATGTAATTAAGGAGTTCAGGTCAAAGCTTAAGAACAGTATGATGTTTGCCGGGCACCAGACCGCAGCGCTTCACGCGCAAGCTGCATTTTCCAAGAGTGGTTTTGCAAATGATGCGAGCGTCGGAATAGGGTATTATAACTATCTTGTGGATTTGGATGACAATTTCGATGCCGGAAAAGAAGGCTTTTTGTCAGATTTAAAGCTTCTGCCTGACATCATATTTAATAAAGAAAATGTATTGATCGGTGTTACAGCTGATGAAGATGGATTTGATAAATTAAAGAAGGCGATTGGTAAGCTTGAACTTAAGGAAAATGCAGCTCCTGTTGATACATTGACCACGGAAAATACTATTGTATTCGAAAAGAAAACAATGAGAGAGGCATTTACAACACCTGCACCTATTAATTATGTAGCTGTTGCAGGAGAGGGTGCAGGCGAAGGTAACATTGAGAAGTCAGGCATATTGAATGTTGTGAGACATTTGCTTTCCTATGATTTTCTGTGGAACAATGTGAGAGTACTCGGTGGTGCATATGGCGTTGGATGCCGTTATGACAGGGAAGGAAACGGATTCTTTTCTTCATATAGAGATCCTAATATAAGCAGGACAATTGAGGTTTATAAAATGGCCGGCGAGTATTTAAGAACTTATGATGCAGACCCGAGAGAACTTCAGAAGACAATAATTGGAACGATTAGTGGGATGGATACACCTCTTACTCCATTTATGAAGGGAATGAGATCACTTGGTGCTTACCTTACGGAAACTTCCTTTGAACTGATTCAGAAAGAAAGAGAACAGGTTCTGGATTGTAGTTTGGAGGATATCCATGAAATAGCGGATGTGGTTGATAATATTTTCAAGGAGCCAAACGTATGTGTTATCGGCTCTGAAGAGGAGATAAACAACGAAAAAGAATTATTTATTGACATTTCTGCTTTAAAGTGATAAGGTAAAAAGGCTAGTTATTAGTAGATAATAGGTTTATTATAAGTGTTTCTAGCGTTGATAATAGGTGATTTAGTATTTATACAAGGAAGAGAGAGGGAAAAGTTGTTATGAAGAAGTCGTTGAGAGTGCTTCTTGTTTTAGGAATCATTTTGGCTCTTATTATTACAGCCGCAATCGTGGTTTGGGTTAATAAGCCGGTCAAGATTTCAATGTACGGAGAGTCTAAGGTTGTCAAAATTGTAGATGCCAAAGCAGCTTTGGATGAGATTTACAACAATTCAACCAATGGGAATTTTCATGTGATTGAGAACGGAGAAACCATTTTAACAATCAATCTTAATACAACTATGCATCCGACTTATGATGAGAATGCCATTAATGACATTAAAAAATCAAATATTTTTTCCTACTATCAAAAGGTTTTTGAAGAAAAATCGATATATACCTGGGAGCTCAATAAGTCCATTAAGGCGCTTAGGGAAGAGGTAAGACCTCTGAATGCTACCAGGATTCCTTCTACAAATGCTGCCATTGTTTCGACCAAGAAGGGCTTTAAGCTTGAGCCTGAGGTTTATGGTAACAAGATTTATGTTAATGAGCTTGCCGCCATAATTACCGAAACAGTTGGTAAGAATGAAATGAGCGTGGATTTAAAGAATGAAGATGTTTTAAAGAATCATGAGGTTTATCCACTGCCAAAGATTAAAGAAGCTGATATTGAGAAAGCTTATAATAAGCTTACAAAGCTTTATAAATGTAGTATCACATATACAAGTGGTACGGTCTTCAATTGGAAGACCATTAAGGATTATGTGACAATCGGCAAGAAGCATGTTGCTTTTGACGACAGCATTGTTACAGAATTTGTCAGCAAGTTGGATTCATATTATACTTCCATAGGTTCAACAAGAAGTATTAAAACTCATACCGGTCAGGTTATTCAGGTATCCGGTGGTACTTATGGAAATGTAATGGATTCCGCATCGGAGATTGCTTATTTAAAGAAGGCCTTGAGAAAGGGCTCTAAAAAGGTTGACAGAGTGCCTAACTGTTCAGAGAGATCTGTTTATGGTGATGGTGTCAGCAATCTCGGAGATACATATATTGAAATTAACATTGCTGAGCAGCATTTATGGTTCTATAAGGGCGGTTCGCTCCTTATGCAGTCAGATGTTGTAACCGGAACAAGAGGTTCGCATGACACACCTACCGGTGTTTATTATCTGTCAGAAAAGGTTCCGGGTGAGTACTTAATCGGTGATGATTATAAGACCTGGGTTGACCGTTGGATGCGTCTTACAAATTCCGGTGTAGGTCTTCACGATGCAAACTGGAGGAGCAGCTTCGGTGGTTCAATCTACACCTACAGTGGTTCACATGGATGCGTAAACCTTCCACCTACATTTGCAAAGGCTCTCTATGATGAGGTGCCAATCTGTTGTCCGGTAGTAGTTTATAATCAAGTAGTAAGCGCACCTGCACAAAGTAATGATGACGCAGATGATGACGATGCAGATGAAGAAGATGATTCGGAGGAAACAGAGGAATCCGAAGAGTCCGAAGAAGAGTAATATTGCAACATTTTCGCAGATTACAAATCAATATTGTCATAGGCGTGAGAAAGTCGTTGGAGACGGTCTTGCGTTTATATAAATCTTCCGCACTAGCCGGGGAATTAGCGGCTCCCTGAACCTGCAATCCGCTATAGCAGGGGTGAT
>JAILOA010000406.1 GCA_024691065.1 Lachnospiraceae bacterium
TCATCAATCATATGTAAATCAGATACTTCAGGTGCTGCCAAAGTATCTTTTGAATATGGCTCCCAATCCTTTGCATCCTTTCCATAAGCAGCTGTTTCGGACCAATCAGAAAAACAATATTCCCTGGTCCCTTCTTCATCATTCTTATCAATAGTCACGGCATAACGAAATCTTGCATATACTGTATGAGCATCATAATCAATACTAAGAAAACTCTCACCCGTTTCTTCATCATATGGAACAATACTATACTGTCCTTCTTTAAGTTGTTCCTTAAGTCCGAGTACATATCCATTTTCACTATCCTTTGGACTACCGTACCAATCGTAGAATTCAGCACTATCAAAATCACCTAGAACACCCCTGAATACCCAAGCTTCATCTGTAGTCTTCGCATCTACCGTACCATCCACTATATCCCAGATTGAAGTTACACTATAATCGGATTGATTTTCTTCGTCCCTTTCCATTCCCATATTATCCCATGCAGAGGTATAATGCCACCCATTCTCAGGATCATCAATCGCCCAGTCCATCTGTAAATTCACATACACATCCGAGTACCCAAGCTCTTCCAACTTTTTCTTAGTGGCTAAATAAGCTTCTTCGTCTTCGCCACTAATATCACTTAAATATTCGGACATCCCGCTTTCACTATTTTTAGTTACGGCATATTGCATGGTTGTAGGAGAATCACTTCCCTCAAGCCAATCAATTGACGCATTGCTTGGAGCCATAAGCTTAAAAGGAAGCTCCGGAGTGTCAGCTGCATTTGCGGTACTTGCTGTAGGTACCATTGAAACAGTCATTGCAAAGGTGCATAAAACGGCCATAAGTTTTGTTCTGTTTAGATTAGTTTTTTTCATTTTTTTCCTCCTTGTAAAAACTGACAATTTCAAGATTTCATTTAAAATTAGAGTAAAAATATCAAGTTAGAAATTTGAAAAAAATAAGATCAACAATATTAAATTTAATATACCATATATTGACGATAATTACAATTGCTTTATGGTATATAAAAATAAAATGAAAAAAAAGGAAGCATATTTTCTGATTTTTTATGAGAAAATATGCTTCTTACTTTATCATTGCTACATTTCAAACCTATTAGACTTATATTACATTAATTTTACAACTTCACAATCCTCATAGACTTACATTACATAAACCTTATAACTTCGCAAACCTGTCAATCTATTAAACCTTACTCAATTAAGCTTGAAACAATACATGTCTATTAGACCTATGCTCCATAAAGCCTATAACTCTGTTAGCCTAGATATTTACTTTTTTAACTTTGCTCCACTTACCGTAAATTTTTTCTCCATCTACAATTTTGTAAGCTCGAATTCTGAAGAAATACTTCCTTTTCTTTAAATTATTAATCTTAAAATTAGATTTTTTAGTAGTTATTATTTTACTTGATCTTGTGAATTTCTTATTTAAAGCATAATTAATTTGATAACCGGATGCGTTGTTTACTTTACTAAATGTAAGCTTAACACTATTATCATCAAACACACTAACAACTTTAATATTAGCTTTTTCTACTGTTATTTCTTCATCATCCTCATCGTCATCATTTAAACTAAACTCTGCATACTCATATTCTTCATCTTCATCTTCATCATATTCATCATCTTCGGAATAATTTGTTGAAACCTTAATGTTAGATGATTTGCCGCTATTATTATTTGAGTTATTAGTTGTATTGTTAGTATTATTGTTTGTGTTATTGTTTGGGTTATTATTTGTGTTATCATTTGAATTATTGTCTATGTTACTGCTTGAGCTGTTATTATCATTTGAATTATTGTCAATGTCACTGTTTGAGTTGTTATTATTGGTATTATTGTCAATGTCACTGTTTGAGTTGTTAGTGTCATTTGTATTTTGGTCTACATCACTGTTTGAATTTTCTTTGTCTATTTTATTATTATTTGCATTTTCCTGTTCCGATTGAGGTTTATCATTTACCGAATCGTTACCAGAATAATTGTTTGTCGGTTCCGGAGAAGCATATGTTTCATTTTTCCCTGGATCATCTTCTTTGAAATCATCAAGTTCATCATCTTTTGATTCTTCGAAATCATCATAATCATCGGAATCTTCGGGTTCATCTTCTGAATCAATGTACTCATCGGGATCTTCTGGTTCATCTTCTGAATCATTGTACTCATCGGGATCTTCGAGTTCATCTTCTTTTGAATTATTATATTCATCGTAATCATTAAATATATCATCTACATTTGAATCAAAATAATCTTCCGAATTCTGTGTCTCACTTATTGTCCAAATTATTGTTTTATCTGTGGTAGTTCCATCTTCCCAAACATAATCTGTTTTATTGTATAATATTGCTTTTGCTGTGTAAGTTCCCGGATTAATTGCATTTGCATTGGTTACATAGTAATAATATGTCGATACCAGTCCTGTCTGCATCATACCGTTGTATACCAAACCTGCAGCTGCCAATGGTTTTGCAATCTTCTTAGGTGCTATTTCCCATGTTACCGCCTTATCAGCCGTTGTACCATCATCCCAACAATATTTATTCTTATCCTTCAAAGATATAATTGCAGTATAAATACCTGCATGCATTGCATCTCCATTTTTAACATTATAATATTTACCGGTTTTCACCCCTGTCTTGATATTTCCATCAAAATACAATCCTTCAATGGCATAAGGTACGCTGACTTTTATTAAATTATGCTCCGGCTTTTCTGTTACGACCGGCTTCTGTGTTACGACAGGCTTCTCTGTTACTACAGGCTTCTCTGTCTCAACAACCTCGGCCGTCGACTCAGGTTCCTCTGTTACTATAGGTTTCACTGTCTCAACAACCTCTGATGTCGACTCAGGTTCCTCTGTTACTACAGGTTTCACTGTCTCAACAACCTCTGCTGTCGACTCAGGCTCCTCTGTTACTATAGGTTCCTCTGTCACCACCGGCTTCTCTGTCTCAACAACCTCTGCACCGGGCTCCGGAGTCATTATCTCTCCACCTTCGGAAAATGCAACAAATTTCATATTGTTATTATTTGCATATGTTTCAACCGATGAGCCGGTATATCCATAAAGCACTGCATTTTTACTGTTGCCAAATGCACTATTTGAAATATTTACATTCTTTGAATAAAAATACACTTTTTGTAAATTATTGCAATTTGAAAAAATATTATCACCAACCGATTTAGCACCTGAAGGAACAATAACTTCCGAAAGATTTGTACATCCCAAAAATGCATCGTATTCAATATTTGTCATCTTTTCTGGAAGTTTTATCTTTTTTAATGCTGTACAACCTTCAAACATATTGTTATGAATTATTTGAAGATTATCGGATAATTTTATATCTTCCAAAGAAGTACAATTGTAAAATACTCCGTCGCTTATAGACATCCAACCTGCAAGCTCGGTTACCGAATCAGGTATCGTAATACTTTTAAGTTTTGTACAATTTTTAAATGCCTCGTCATCAATTTTAGTAACTGTGTCAGGTATATCTATACTCTCCAGTGATATGCATCCCTCGAAAGCACTATTTCCAATCATTTTAAAGCCATCCGGCAAAGTTACATTTTTCAAATTATCACAATAATAAAATGTTTCCCAAGGTATAGCCTCCATGCTCTCTGGAATTGTAACATCAACCAAACTGATACAATCATTAAATACAGAACGTCCCATATTTTTTACGGTATTTGAAAAATCTATGGTTTTTAATTTTTTACAACCGTCAAATGTATTATTACCGATGTTTTCAACTCCCTCAGAAAAATGTACCTCTTCCAAGGAACCGCAATTATAAAAAGCACCAGTATAAAAACCATATGTATCAAGCTCACCAATACTCTTTATACTTCCCGGAATCGTAACATTTTTTAAAGTATTGCAATTTCTGAAAGCTCCATTTTCTATATAGTTTACCTCATAAGAAATACCATCAATTACTACTGAGGACGGAATAACTATATTACTCTCTTTTCCTTCATATTTGGTAATACGTGCAGTGTTTTTATTTGCGGAATGTGAATAGTAGTATTTATATCCATTTAATGTAACATTACCGTTTGTATAAGCCTCTGCCGCGTTCACCACTGCCTTTGAATTATCTTGAATATTTACACCCGTTATTGCCATAGCCATCACCAATAAAGTTGTGATTGATTTTTTGATTTTTTTTGAATTAGACATATGCATCTCTCCTTTCATATTGAAACATTTTTTTAATTTTTAGTTTTGTTTTTTACTCTATTCAGAAAATGAAAATCAAATCCAAACCAGAAATTTGTAAGCTCTAAATGTAATGCATTATCTGAATTAATAACAAGTAATTTTTTTGTTATTAACTTGATTTTATACAGCAAAAACGCTTTTGTCAAAAATTCACACACCCTCGCAAAAGCCTTATTCATCGTCGTTTCCGGAATTTTCCTTCTTTTAATGTAGTAATCATCTTAGCAAATGCAAAAATTAGTTTTATAAAAAAAAGAACATACTCTCCAACTGATAGTTAGAGAATATGTTCCTGATTTTTAATTTACATTATTTAGTTTTTATCATAAATATTTATC
>JAILOA010000378.1 GCA_024691065.1 Lachnospiraceae bacterium
TTCCTCGATTCCGTTGGAACTTGTAAATGCTGCAGATTCTACCTTCTTTTCACCCGGTAAAATGAGCTTAATATTCTCTATGTCCCTAATATCGATAATTCCCTTTATGGCATCCTTGTCATCCTTATCCTTTTTTAGAAGTTCTACCGCTCCGTCATAGTCTGTCTCAACAACATCAAGCATCTTTTTACCATCTTCATACTCAAGTTCCTTAAGCATTTCACTCATGCTCACGGTTCCCAAGCCGGAAACATCGACACCTCCGGCCACATCGGCACTTTCGTCACTTCCGGAAGCATCGGCACTTTCAACCACCGCCACTCTTACGCAAGTACTCTTTGCGTCTTCATAAATAGAACTAAAAGCCGCATAAAATAACGTTCCGAGGGCAAGTGAAAAAAGCAGTGACCATCCGATGGCCTGTTTATTTCTAATATTTATTTTTAATCTCGTAGCAAAAATATTTAAAAACATTTTTCTCCCCACTTTCAAATATAAATCCAAACAAACCTAACCTTACGCTTTTCCATTAAGCAACCAACTTTATATCTAAGCCGCATGCTCGTTTCCTTTAAGCAACTAACTTTATATCTAAGCCGCATGCTCGTTTCCTTTAAGCAACCAACTTTATATCTAAGCTCCTTGCTCCCGGCTGCTTACTCTTTATCCCTAAGCTCCTTACCGGTAATCTCAAGGAACACATCATTTAGCGTCGGAAGCTCCGAATAAATCCTGTTATAATCGATATTTTCCTTCTCGAAGTACTCTGCAACATGAGTGATATTGTGCTTACCGCCGCTACATTTTATTGTCAAAATGTTATTCATGTATTTTACATCGTACACATGGTGCAGCTTTTTAATATCCTCAATCACTCCCTCTTTTAAATGTCTCACATTCACTACCACGCTCTCGGTATTCTTAATCATTCCCTTGAGCTCATCGGAGGTACCCTCTGCAATCTTCTTACCCTTATCCATAATCAAAATGTGATTGCAAAGCTGCTCAACTTCTTCCATATAATGCGACGTATAAATAATCGTCGCTCCCTTCTTATTAAGCTCCTCAATACCTTCCAATATCCTGTTTCTGGACTGCGGATCGACCGCAACCGTCGGCTCGTCAAATATAATCAGCTCCGGCTTATGTGCAATACCGCACGCTATATTTAACCTTCTTAAAAGTCCACCCGAAAGTTTCTTCGGATAAAATTTCTTAAAGTCCTGAAGCCCAACAAAATCAATAGCTTCCTCAACACATTTTTTTCTAACCTGTTTATCCTTTATATAAAGCCCACAAAAATACTCAATGTTCTCGTAAACCGTAAGCTCATCAAACACCGCTACATTCTGGGAAACAATTCCTATCCTGGCCTTAATGTCACGTCGATTTGGTGTCATCTTCTCCCCAAACAGCTTAATCTCACCCTTATCATAAGAAAGAATCGACAACATACAATTGATGGTGGTAGTCTTACCGGACCCATTCGGTCCAAGCAGTCCAAACACCTCGCCCTCCTTAATCTTCAAGCTGAAATTGTCCAGAGCAATCAGCTCCTTATACCTCTTAACAAGATTATTGATTTCCACAACCGTATTTGACATACCGCAACATCCTTTCTGATTTAAGTTATCTTTATTATTGTTTTTTGATTAATCTCTTAGTGATTACTTCAGTAACTCCCCGGTAATTTCTTACCTTGAGTTATATTATACACATCAAAATTTCATATTACAGTGTATAAAGTCACTAATCCATATGACAAATGTAATTTTCTCCACCACACATCACCAAATTACCAAATCATATCCACCTACTCCACAATCTCTTCATTTTTGCCTTATTAAATATGTAATTTTCTCCACCAAACATCATCAAACCATCAAACTACATCCGCCTACTCCACAATCTCTTCATTTTTGCCTTATTAAATATGCATTTTCTCCACCACACATCACCAAATTACCAAATCATATCCACCTACTCCACAATCTCTATAAATTTTACAAAAATTTTACATAACTACTTGTTTGTAATACAAAATTAATGTAGTATAATAGTGTTTTGATGTAGCCTTTACATTCTTTTGACGCAGAATTGACTAATCCGGGCTCATCATCTCAACAAATAAGCACTTTACGAATAATCGACACATATTATATGTACTATTATTCCAATGAATTATTTGTACATATTCTTTGGACAATTCTTCCAATAAATAATTTGTACATATTGGGGGGACAAATTTATCTATTGAATAATAAGCACATATTATATGTAAATTTATTCTTACGCAAATTTGATTTTATCTTTTAATAATATAAATACAGTTTCACATTCGAAAGGGGGAATTACTATTTTAAATTTTTTCTCAATAGTAAAATTACTTGGCGGCGTCGGACTCTTCCTCTACGGAATGAGCTTTATGGGCGATTGCCTCAAAAAAGCCGCAGGAAATAAACTGGAAGCCATTCTTGAGAAAATGACCACAAGTAAAAAGAAAGGCGTCGGCAACATTAAAGGCCTGTTTCTCGGAACCTTCGTAACCGGCGTCATACAAAGCTCGGCAGCGACAACCCTGATGCTTATAGGTTTTGTAAATGCAGGCATTATGACCAGTCTTCAATCAATTCCCGTAGTCTTCGGCGCAAATATCGGCAGTACCGTAACAGCGCAAATCCTAAGACTCGGCGACCTCGGTCAGGGCGCACTTATCCTGTCGGTTCTTAAGCCTCGATATTTAGCCGCACTTCTGCTAATCGTTGGTGTATTCATTTATACCAGAATCAAAAAAGACAGCGTCAAAAATATCGCCGGTATATTTATCGGACTCGGAACACTCTTTTATGGAATGACCTTTATGGAAGATGTATTCCATCCACTCCGCGACAACCCGGATTTTCAGGCACTTTTCACATCCTTTAAAAATCCGCTCGTCGGTATATTTATTGGCTTTGCCGTAACTATGGTCATTCAAAGCTCCAGCGCCTCGGTAGGTATTCTTCAGGCACTTTCAAAAACCGGAGTTATCACCTGCTCAGTTGCAGTACCGATTATAATAGGCCAAAACCTTGGAAAATGTATTGCCGTAGTCCTTGGTGGTATCGGTGCTAACAAAAACGCAAAGAAGGTTATGTGGTCATATTTGTTATTTAACATCTTCGGAGCCCTCATTATCAGTGCTGTTTTATATGCACTGGTTTATACCATTGGAATCCCGGGATTTGAATCAACTGCAAATATGGGAATTATAGCAAATATACATTTATCTTTTAATCTCATAAGCGCAATAATTCTTATGCCTTTCTGTAAACAGATTGATTTCCTTTGCGATAAACTTACACGTAACAATGCTGAAGGCAGCGATTCTGACAGCTCACCTCTCGACACTCTTGATGATCACCTTTTAACTACGCCTGCAACAGCATTTGCACAGGCTAAAAGGGTATATCAGCAAATGTATGATGCTGCAATCGAATGCTTAAATATTGCTAACGAAAATATATTTGAATACAATGTTGACAGTCAGGAAAAGCTTGTTAAACTTGAAGATTTTACAGATAAATGCGAAACCGATTTGACGGATTATCTTCTCAAAATTGATCGTACAAAGCTGGACGAGCAGGATAAGGTCCTCCTCATCTCACTCCTTAAATCAGTAGAGGATGTTGAACGACTGGGTGACTACGCTCTTGATATTTATTACGAACTGGCATCTTATCCATATATGTCAGACATCAATAAGAATACATTTAAACAGATAATTAAGATATTAAATTACTCGAACAACAGCTTGATGGAATCCTACAACAACATTGAAACAAATGTAGAAAAATGTACCTACGCTGCTGAGCGTGTTTCAATAGCAGGCTCGATATTCCGTAAACAAAAAGGTGGCTTGAAAGACAGCAGAATCGACCTTATCGAGAATAAAACCGTTGAAGTTACAGAAGGTATGACATTCTCAAACCTTTTGAATTATTATGAAGGAATATTTGCACACTTCTACAACCTTTCCTGCTACTATTCACGTTCCGCACTCCTCGACAGTTCGGGAGCTGACGGAGTACATGATCGTCTTAAGTTTTACGATGACGAAGAGAGAGTTGCACTCGAAAATTATATCGAATATCTCTACCAAAACCCGGAAGCAGAATCTGCTTAAGATTCACTTATCCGAAACCGGAAATCACATAATACTCACTTTTCCGGAACCGGAAATCGCATAATACTCACTTTTCCGGAACCTGAAACCGCATAATACTCACTTTTCCGAAACCGGAAACGATATAAAATTTAAGATTACTAATAAAAACAGCTATAAGATATGAGATATTTCAGTATCTACAATCTTATAGCTGTTTTTTTATTATCATTTTTAAATTTCCTTCTATTATTTCTCCTTGTTTAGCAGAAACCACTTAAATATTTCAAAAAATTCCTTCTACTATTTGTCCTTCCCCAATGGAAACCACTTGAATAGTATTTTGAAATTTCCTTCTATGACTTCTCCTTGTTTAGCAGAAACCACTTAAATATTTCAAAAAATCCCTTCTACTATTTGTCCTTCCCCAATGGGAACCACTTGAATAATATAGCGAAAAGCCCTTTAATAATTGCAATCATTGCAATTATAACTCCTACCGGGATTATACATGATGTAACAAGAAGAATCGCAACAACATCCATCAATTCTCCGAGAATAACCTTTGCTTTCTCAAGAATTTTCGCGCCGCCTTCAGTAATATTTTCAGCCACATCAGAACCCCAATTCTTTATCTTATCAAAGAAACTTTCATCCTCGGCAGACTCGTCCGTGCTTTCATCAGCAGCACCTTCCATATCAATTTCATCGATTTTATTTACAATATTATCAACTGCTTTTTCCAAACCGAAAGCATCATCAACCTTTTCGCCTATTACAATTCCTGCAGGTATTAAAGCCAAAAATGCAAATGCAATAATCCCGATTCTGATTCCGATCTGTGTAAATGTTTTCTTCGAAAAGAATAATCCCACACCGCATAAGACAGCAACCACAGGAATCATAATTCTAAAAACTATGAAACCGATTATAGGTAACAAAAATTTCTCAAGCATAATTGCACCGATTGAAATAACCAGATAATTATTTAACTCCGTTATCTGCGTTGCAATCGGAGTTGTCGCATCTCCCGGCACCATTCCCACGGCAAGCGAAAGTCCAATCATACCACCCGAAATTTCAATAACCGATTCCCGTTTATGATCTAATTTCTCGGTTAAATATTCATAAGTTTCAACCTTTTCCATCTTTGGTCCAAATCCAAAAAATGACACCAGCAAAACAATAAGACAAATCACCACCGGCAAAATTTTTAATGCCAAATCCTTATTTTTCTCAGACATACAACCCCCTTCAATATCTACATTTTAAGGTTCGTTTGAGCCTTTTTCTTTGACCTGATTTCCCCATAACGCACTTTGCACTTTCAATAAAATGCAAAACAATCTTTCCAAAAATTAATCATTAATACATTTATTTAAAACCCATCACTTCGTTTTTCCTTTTATAAAAGTAATAAAAGAGCATATTGCACATGCAATCACTACCCCAAATAAATCTATCCAAATATCAACAATTTGAGGTCCGCGCCCGGAAAAAATTTGTATGGTCTCATCTAAAAATGCAACTATAAGTCCACATAATAGCACCCTTCCGACCATCAATCCCCAATTTGTTTTTGAAATAATTTGATCGCCGGATAATCTTAAGTAAACATACACTTCGCTACCAAGCACAAAATACTCTGTAATATGAGCAAGCTTCCTAACCAAATATATCGTTACATTTCCCTTTCCTACAAAAATCTCCAAAAAGGGCGTAAGTATATCCATCACAAGACTACTCTCATCAGTCGACGTAGCCCTGCTCATCGCCGAATGCCCCCAAATTAAGCAAAGTGTAAATATAATTACAAGGAGACAAATATTTCTCTTCTTTTTTTGAGTCATAAATTTCTATCCCAAACTTCTATCCTATCTATTTCATTTCATCCCGGAAATTGTTTAATCCTCAATAAATCCAATTAATTTCAATTCATTCCGGATATATATTTAACCTCAACAAGTACTATATATTTCTATTTGTCCCGGATATATATTGTATCCTCAACAAATCCAATTAATTTCAATTCATTCCGGAATTGTATTCTATCCCATCGTAAAGATTACATTTGTCCGTAATAAGCATTTTCTCCATGCTTCCTGCTATAATGCTTGTCCTGCAAATGCTGCGGAGCCGGCATTACATTTGGATTAATTCTCTCTGTAAACATAGCCATCTTCGCAACTTCTTCCAACAAAATAGCATTATTTACAGCCTCAAACGGATTCTTTCCCCAGGTAAACGGCCCATGATTCTTACACAAAACAGCCGGAACAGCCTGATAATCAATATCCTTGAATTCTTTTACAATCAAAAGTCCTGTATTTTTTTCATAATTATCCTCTATTTCCTCTTTGGAAGGACACGGAGCACAAGGAACCGGACCATAAATATAATCGGCTTGCGTAGAACCGTAACAAGGAATCCCTCTTCCGGCCTGAGCCCAACTGGTTGCATAAGTCGAATGGGTATGCACAATACCACCGATATTCGGAAAAGCCTTATAAAGTTCAATATGCGTCGGAGTATCCGAAGACGGTTTAAGATGTCCATCCACCACCTCTCCGTTTAAATCAACAACAACCATATATTCCGGTGAAAGCCTGTTATAATCAACACCGCTAGGCTTTATAACCAAAAGGTTCGATTCACGATCTATTCCACTCACATTTCCCCACGTAAATGTAACTAACCCATTTTTCGGAAGCATCATATTTGCCTCATAAACCTGTCTTTTTAATTCTTCTAACATAAATCATCCTCCAATTCTTAAAATTTTCGAGAAAATCTTCGGTAATAATACGCCCAAAAATAATCACTTTTTAAAATCACGTTCCATAAATTATTTAAAATCATATTATTTAAATGTATCGCTTCCCAATATTAATAAAATGATAATAAAATAATATATGATTATACCAAATCTAATTGTTATTATACTATATATTAGTTCAAAAAAAAATATATAAAATTGTGAATTAACGATAATTAACAAGTTTTAAATACATGAATTCATTCAAATATTCTCATACAATCCAAAAATTTATAAAATGTATACTGATAAATTATATAATTTCTATGAAGAATTTCATTTTAATAAAAAAAAGCCAACTCAAATTTTGAGTTGACGTAAAATATACTGAGCCACGGGGGACTCGAACCCCCGACAACTTGATTAAAAGTCAAGTGCTCTACCACCTGAGCTAGTGGCCCATCGGTTCTAATATTTTTAAATATAGAACATGCCCAGAGCCGGAATCGAACCAGCGACACGCGGATTTTCAGTCCGCTGCTCTACCAACTGAGCTATCTGGGCAAAATAAAAATAATTATTAAGTTTAGTGTAATGTTTTTAGACATTACAAATAGCGGGGATAGGATTTGAACCTATGACCTTCGGGTTATGAGCCCGACGAGCTTCCAGACTGCTCCACCCCGCGTAATTTACTCACGTGAATGAGAATTAATATGGAAACAATCTTTCCAACTGGATGGTGGTGGATTCGAACCACCGAAGCGAAACGCAGCAGATTTACAGTCTGTCCCCTTTGGCCACTCGGGAAACCATCCATCTGTAAAGCAATAATGCTATACAATAAAAATTCAAACATACACACTACGCGTTACTCTGTAATGCAAATGTTTGAAAAAAGCCGATGATCGGACTCGAACCGATAACCTGCTGATTACAAATCAGCTGCTCTGCCAATTGAGCCACATCGGCATATTTAATTTTTAAATGGGACCTATAGGGCTCGAACCTATGACCCTCTGCTTGTAAGGCAGATGCTCTCCCAGCTGAGCTAAGATCCCAGCAATATGTGTAACTCTATACACATGGGTACGAAATAAAAATTTCGTAACGACCCAAACGGGACTCGAACCCGTGACCTCCGCCGTGACAGGGCGGCGCTCTAACCAACTGAGCCACTGGGCCAAATATCAATTCATAGTGAATTGAAAACTGCACACCGATTAATGCAATGCTATTGCATTATATCATAAATAAATTCATTTTTCAAGAAAAACTTAGGTCAAGCCCTCGACCTATTAGTAACAGTCAGCTACATGTATTACTACACTTCCACCTCTGTCCTATCTACCTTGTACTCTTCAAGGGGTCTTACGTGTTAATCACGGGATATCTTATCTT
>JAILOA010000426.1 GCA_024691065.1 Lachnospiraceae bacterium
ACCTACAGTAACATGCAAGTCGGACGCACCACGCTCACGAGCAATCTTCAATAAACTACCCATCGTAATTTCCATAATGCATTTTCTCCATTTCTTTTTACTTTTTATTTCTTTTGTTATCTAAAAACCGATTAACCCCCAAACATAACATTGTAGCTATGAATAGTTAAAACTACACCAATTTTTAAGACAACTTATTAAGAACATAATTAAAATATATAAACATATAACCTTTAAATGTCAAAATAACTTATTTGGGATCATAACCAAACATTGAATAATATTAACCTTCGTATGCAACTCTGTATACTTCATCCATAGTGGTGATACCCTTAAGTACCAACCTTCCGGCGGACATAATAAGAGTACTCATACCTTCGTCTATAGCAACCCTTTCAATTTCTTCTACAGGTGAATTCTCACTGATTACATGCTTAAGCTTTCTGGAAACCGGCATAATTTCGTATACACCGATACGTCCTTTATAACCAACACCTCCACACTTAGAGCATTGACCCGGATTAAATGTAGCCTTCGGAATAAGGAGTTCCTCACCCCATTTTTCCTTAGGAATACCAAGTTCCTTCTTTTCCATATCATCTGCAGGCTCCATAGTACAACACTCTTTACAAACACGACGGCAAAGACGCTGGGCAATGATTCCTACAAGTGCGTCTGCGATAAGATATGACTCAATACCCATATCAACGAGACGGGTTACGGTACTGGCTGCTGAGTTAGTATGGAGTGTACTAACAACCAAGTGACCGGTGATAGCTGATTCAACGGCAATACCTGCGGTCTCGCCGTCACGAATCTCTCCTATCATGATTATATCAGGGTCCTGACGGAGAATAGAACGAAGGGCTGCGGCGAATGTTAAGCCGGCCTTTGCATTAACCTGAACCTGATTGATACCATTGATATTTGCTTCGACAGGGTCTTCAACGGTGATAATATTAACACCTTCGGTATTAAGCTCTGAAAGAGCCGTATAAAGAGTTGTTGATTTACCGGAACCGGTAGGACCCGTAACAAGTATAATTCCATGCGGATGCTTAAGAATTGCTTCGAATTTTTCAAGCTCATCCGGTCTGAAACCGAGATTCTTCTTATCTCTGGAAAGCGCCTGTTTCTGAGTAAGACGCATAACTATCTTTTCACCATAAACTGTCGGAAGGATAGATACACGGATATCGTATTCGACACGGTCTACAAAGCTTGTCATACGACCGTCCTGAGGTCTTCTTTTTTCGGAAATATCCATACCTCCAACAATTTTAATACGTGCAACCATCGCTGCAAGAATTGTTTTATCCTGACGCATAACCTCTTGAAGCACACCGTCTATACGACAACGGATTCTTAAGTCTTCCTCAAGTGGTTCGAAATGAATATCGGATGCTCTCTTATGTGCCGCTGATGTAATAATCTGATCAACAAGCTTAACGATAGGTGCATCCTTTACACTATCATCTTCCTTATTCTTTTCTTCAAACTTACCGTATTTCTCCTGATGCTCTTTCTTGAACTGCTCAGCAACCTTGTTAGCCTCGGTATTACCGAAGTAACGGTCGATTGTTGCCGAAATATCGGAAGCTGTTGTAACAAATACTTCAATTTCCATATTTGTATACAACTGAAGATCATCCATAGCATTCATATCCATAGGATCTGCCATAGCTACCTGCAATACATTGGCATTATCAGGTGAAAATGCAAATGGCATAACCATATATTTCTTTAACATCTCATCACTATTAATAACTCTGAGGACTTCATCTTCAATCTGTATACCGCCTAAATGGACACGTTCAAGATGGAACTGATGACAAAGAGCTTCGGCTATAATCTCATCACTGGTATACCCCTTCTCGATAAGCATATCACCGAGCTTTTTACCTCTGTTCTCCTCCTCCTTCTGAGCTGCAAGACAATCCATAAGCTGATCTTCGGTAATAACACCAACGTTTACCAAGAGATCACCAAGTCTGATTTTAGTACGTAATTTCATAACAAAAATTCTCCTTAAATAACCCCACAATATTACGATTAAAACAACTAAGTATTATTATATGTTTTTATTCCAAAAAATACAACCTTTATTTTAAATTTTAGGAATTTTTTATTTCTTTGTAACCCTTATATTTTGCCGACTTAATGATTTTCATAAACTAACGGCCGATGATACCGCTGACTGTCAGCAGATACCACTGCGAACCAAAGGATACCGCCAACGGCTAATATATACCGCTACCTGCCGACGAATACCACTATTGACCTTGCCGGCACCATAGTTCTCCTGCTGTCAGCAAGACTCATAATCTTCTTCCTCGTCTTTTTCTTAGGTTTAGGTATTTCCTTAAACTCTCCCGAAAATGTTTCCAGAGCTATATACCACTCCTTATTATCCGGAAGCTGTGGCAAATCGAAATATTTAGCTTCCCAATACATATTAAAAATAATATAAATCGAATCTCCGGACTCTACCTTGCCTTGTCTCCTAAGTCCCACGGCATCATCCGAGGTCGATACATTTACATAATCTCCGTATAAAAGGATACCGAGCATACGGTTATAATTGGAATAATCGGACTTCCAGGCAACCGTACTATGGATAGATATATCAGGCATTCCTACGCCGAGTCTGTCCATAAACATGAGTTCATCCTTTTGATGAAGAACAGGATACTGCTTTCTGAATGCAATAAGATTCTTTATATAATCATGAATTTCCCTGTATGTATCAAGCTTGCTCCAATCAAGCCAGGTAACTTTATTATCCTGACAATATGGGTTATTGTTACCATACTGGGTATTTCCCATCTCATCTCCCGCAAGAAGCATCGGAGTACCCTGTGACAAAAACATCATAACAAGAGCATTCCTGATCTGATTCATCCTCCTGCGAACAATTGCCTTTTTACGTGAAAAGCCCTCGACGCCACAATTCCAACTGTAGTTAAAATCGGTTCCGTCTGTATTATGCTCGCCGTTGTCATCATTATGCTTGATATCATAGGACACCAAATCCATAAGTGTAAACCCGTTCACACAGGAAATGTAATTTATGACAGAGTATTCCTTCGGATTTCTGTAAAATCTCGAAATAAATGCTCCGGTCATTCCCTCATCACTCTTTAAGAAACGTCTGGCATCATTCATAAAGCCGTCATTATATTCCGCAAATGCATTGCAGTCCCTTACCACTTCGGCGCGTTTCATCTCATTAACATCCCAGTAGGATATTATAAGCTTAACACCCGAAAGGATCGGATCCGAAGCTCCGACAATCGAAGGATATACATCATTATTTACCCTGAAACCATCAATATGATAGTCTAAAACCCAGTGTCTAAGGCAGTCGGTCATCAAATTAATATTGGTTCCCGGTGAAAAATATATATCCATAAGGACTTCGATGCCCTCCTTATGAAATGCCTTAACCATCTTCTTCATTTCATCGCAAGGATTCTTCTTAGGACCTGCATATGAAGCCTTAGGCGCAAAATAATAAGTATTATTGGTGCCATATCCCCAATAATTAATCTTTACTTTAGGCTCTTTCCAACCGGCAAGCATCTGTCCGCGCTGGGCATTGCTTGCATTTCTTAAATCAAATGCAGAATTATCAACTGTTCCCACAGCACCGGAGGCATTATCTGTAACACTTGATTTTTCGGTATTTTCTACGACATTTACCTTGGAAGAAGCGCCCTTAGCTGTTTTTTTGGACTTTGCTTCTTCTTTACCGGCCTTAGCTCCGGTTTTACCTTTACTTGCAGAACCGGAATTTTTATTTCCTGCCTTAGTGTTTTCTTTATCTAATTTGGCATTATCCTTATCTGCCTTAATTATATCTTCTTCTGCCTTAACAGTAATCTTTGCAGTATCTGAGGCCTTGCCAAGTTTTGCTGACTGAATGGCCTCTGCCTTCTTTTCGTTATCCTGCATCTTTCTAAGACTTCTATCGGACTTTCCAACCTCTGAATTAGCATAAAAATCAGAAGGTTCACCGTAGGAAGTCTCACAAAGAACCTCATCAAACTCATAACAAGGCAAAAGCATAATGGCATTTACGCCTAAATCCTTAATATAATCAATCTTTTCGGTAACACCTGCAAATGTTCCTTTATTCTTTACCTTTGAAGACCTGTGTTTCGTAAACCCCCTTACATGAAGCTGATACATTATAACTTCATTAAAAGGTCTTCTCGGTGGCAAATCATTTTCCCAGTCAAATTCCTGCAATTCAATACCACTTCGAATTTTATCCTTATTCTTAATTGTTCCCCAATTTTCTCTTCCGTGAAGGCTTCGGGCATAATAATCCAAAACCTCACCCTTATTGGTTTCATAAGTATATTCATAATCTTCGGAAAGTATCTGTTCGATACTTCTCTTATCCGGATTTTTTGGATGCTTATCGATTATAACAAAGTACACGCTACCCCATTTATACTCCTCAGTGAGGTCAATAACAATCTGAGGACTTACATGCCCTTTCTTATAAAGCTTTAATTCACATTTTCCGGAGTCCGGTAAATATACCGAAAACTGAACTCCGTTTGCAACCTGGGTAACACCGAATGTCATTGAATTGCCCGGATGAATGGTAAAAAGATTTTGATAGTTTCCCATAAGTATCAATCCTCATTTTCTTCTACTTGTACAGATAATTTTTGTCTCTTACGAGCCATTTCATCATTTTCAAGATATTCATCATAGGTGGACATCTTATCAATAAGACCACCTGGTGTAATTTCCATAATTCTGTTAGCAATTGTTTGTATAAACTGGTGATCCTGGGAGGTGAAAAGTACAACTCCCGGAAATTTAATAACGCCGTTATTGAGTGCGGTTATGGATTCCATATCAAGGTGAGGTGTAGGTTCATCCATAATGAGTACATTTGAACCTAAAATCATCATCTTTGAAAGCATAACACGTACTCTCTCACCACCGGAGAGTACATTTACTTTTTTAACTCCGTCCTCACCCGGGAAGAGCATTCTTCCGAGGAATCCTCTTACATAGGTCGGATCCTTCTCAGGCGAAAATGGCATAAGCCACTCAACAATGGTTTCTTCGGAATCAAAAAGTGTTGTATTATCTTTAGGAAAATATGAGACGCTGGTTGTTACACCCCATTTATAAGTTCCCTCGTCAGGCTCCATCTCGCCTGCCAGAATCTGGAAAAGTGTTGTTGATGCAATTGTATTGCTTCCGACAAATGCAATCTTATCTTCTCTTCCTACGATAAAAGAAATGTCATCAAGTACCTTAACTCCATCGATTGTCTTTGAAAGATGCTCAACTGTAAGCACTTCGTTTCCTATCTCACGATTTGGTCTGAAATCTATATATGGATACTTTCTTGAAGATGGTCTGATATCATCAAGCTCAATCTTCTCCAAAGCTCTCTTTCTGGAGGTTGCCTGCTTATGTTTACTTGCATTAGCGGAGAATCTCTGGATGAATTCTTTAAGTTCCTTGATTCTCTCCTCTTTCTTCTTGTTAGCTTCCTTCATCTGCTTAATCATAAGCTGACTGGACTCATACCAGAAGTCGTAGTTTCCTGCATAGAGCTGGATCTTTGCATAATCGATATCTGCTATCTGTGTACAAACCTTATTTAAGAAATATCTGTCATGGGATACAACTATTACAGTGTTGTCAAAGTTAATAAGGAACTCCTCGAACCACATAATAGCCTCTAAATCCAAGTGGTTTGTAGGCTCGTCCAAAAGAAGTATATCAGGATTACCGAAAAGCGCCTGTGCAAGGAGAACCTTTACCTTATCACTTGCAGGTAAATCCTTCATAAGCTTATCATGTAACTCTGTCTCAATACCGAGGCCGTTTAAAAGAGTTGCAGCATCTGATTCTGCTTCCCATCCATTCATCTCGGCAAATTCAGCCTCAAGCTCACTTGCCCTGATTCCGTCTTCCTCCGAGAAATCCTCCTTCATATACAAGGCATCCTTCTCCTTTGAAATCTCATAAAGCCTCTCATTTCCCATGATTACGGTATCTGTTACATTGAACTCATCATATTGGAAGTGATCCTGTTTTAAAAAGGATATTCTTTGACCGGGTGTAACTATAACTTCACCCTTGGATGGCTCAATCTCCCCTGTTAAAATCTTTAAAAATGTTGACTTTCCGGCACCGTTAGCACCAATAAGACCATAGCAATTGCCCTCTGTAAATTTGATATTTACATCCTCAAACAATGCTTTCTTTCCCAGTCTAAGTGTCACGTTTGCTGCTTGAATCATAATAAACTCTCCTATTCGTTTCTTATCTTTATCTTTTATATATCTTAACTAAATATATAAATATCATAATA
>JAILOA010000453.1 GCA_024691065.1 Lachnospiraceae bacterium
TATGGATTATGATGACCTCTATGATCACGAAAAAGGTATATATGTAAAGGGTAAAATATTTGAAGATGCCTTTGAAGAAGCCGGACTCGTCGATACTACAAATGAATGGAGAATTGTAGATGACACCAGAAAGCTTCCTGCAAACTACAATCAGCGTGGTAAAGAATGGGAGAGAAGTGCCCATATTGATTATATCGAAAGCGATGGAACCACAACAGAGCTTAAACTCGCACAGGATTGTGGTATAAGAATGCAGGGTAATTATTCACGTTCAGACCTCCAGAAAGGGCTTCGTTTCTATGCCCGTAAAGATTACGGTGAGAAGAATTTTAAATATGATTTCTTTAACGGTGCGGCCAAGGATGCAAACGGTGATACCTTGACTAAGTTTAAAAAACTTGTAGTACGTCCGGGCGGAAACGATGCATTTTTATCAAAATACAGAGATACATTCTGGCAGACAGCTGCAAGAAATTACGGAACTTACTGCGATACACTTAGCTCCAGACCTTGTGTTGTTTATATAGACGGTGAATACTTCGGTCTTTATGTATTGCAGGAAGATCATGGTGATGATTATGTTGAGGCTCATCATGGAGTGGTTAAGGACAATGTAGTAACCTACAAGGGTGATGCCGAAGTATATGAATCAGGATATACAATTGATGACGGAACTCTTCCTGAGGGCGAAGATGAATCATATTATTTTAAAGAAATAAATGAATTTTTCGACAATCATAAAGATTGTAGCAATGATGAGGATTATCTGGAATTTATAAAGCTTGTAGATCCGTATTCCTGTGCGGATTATATGGCTATTGAATGTTGGATTAATAATAAATGGGATTGGCCGGGTAAGAACTGGTATATGTGGAAGAGTACTGTTGTAGATGAAAATAACCCATATGCTGACGGACGTTTCCGTTATAACCTTTGTGATATGGATTTTGGAGGATGGAGCGGCTCAAGCGAAGCAAAAGCCAATACAATTAAAGATTCTCAACAGGACGGACAGAATTTAACGGTTCTTACACATACTAATATTTCCGTAAGAATATTTGCATATTTGCTTTCAAATAAGAATTTTAGAGATTATTATATTCAACGTTTTTATGAAATAGATCATAATATGTTTAATTATGAGACAGAGTCAGGTAAGAGTGGTGTATTACAGGATTTGTTGGAAAAATTCCAGGCTGAATATTCACCGTTATATTATCAGAATTTTGCAAGATACCAGGGTACCGAACAGGCTAATCAGGATCAGAAAAATATGCTTTGGAATGATGCTTATAATAAGATTGGAAGCTTCTCAAGTGAAAGAAGTGATTACATTGACAGACAGGTAAACTTTATCAAGAAAAGATATGAGGATACTTATACAACAGATTTACTTGCCCAAGGTTATGATTTAAGCAATATATCACCTATTCCGGGTGAGAGTGTATATCCTGAGATTCCGGTAGAGACCGAAACACCGGCTACAACAGCTCCGGATGCTAATGTAACTCCGGAGACACCGGTAGCTCCGGCAACACCGGCAACACAACCTGCAGCACAGACTGCAACAAAGCCTGCTGTTGCAACTAAACCGGCTGTAAGCACCAAGCCTGCAGTTACCGATAAGAAGAATTTAAAACTTAAGGTTACACTCAAGAATAAGAAGAAACTTGTCATTAAGTCTATAAAGAAGGCTAAGTTAGTGATTAAGTTTTCAAAGAAGGCTGTTTATAAAAAGAAAAAGGTTAAGAAGATTACCATAAAGGCAAAGAATAATAAAAAGGGTAAGGTTACTATTGATTTTGATAAGAAACTTAAGAAGAAGACGGTTATAAAGGTTACGGAATCCATTAATGGAGATAAGAAAACCCAAAAGGTCAAAGTCAAATAATTAAAATGATATAATAATTTACAAGTAAGTATGATAAAACTATTTTGATTCGATTCTTGTTGAGTTATGAATATATCTTATCAAAAATTTAAAAATCATAAAAATAACGGGATGGTTCGTCATCCCGTTATTTTTATAACAACTGTCGGTTGTAATATTATTTGTTTATTTCATTTAAAAATGTTTCAAGTGCTTTCCGTTGATTGGAATTTAGCTTATAAATCTGCTCAATTAAAGGATCAGAGAGAAAATCATCCTTGGATTCGCTGAAGAAATCATTGATTGATATACCTAATGCATCGCAAATGTATGTCAACATTTCAATTGTAGGATTTTTATGACCTAGCTCGATATCTCTCAAGTGGCTCTGCGATACACCTGCAATATTAGCGAGTTTGTTAACTGTATATCCTTTCTTCTCTCTTAAAAACGTAATTCTCTTACTTACTTCGAACATAAAATATTCTCCTTTTTCTTGATTTGTACCCACCAAATTGATTTGTTATACTACTAACCTTTTTTTCCCACCAATATTGGTCAATAGAATATCAAAAAAAAACAATAAATGTCACAACTAAAAAAAAACAGTCATATTTTTTTAGTAACCACTTTGTAAAGCAAACATTCACCGAAAACAATTATAATATATAATCTGTAAAAATAATAGTATAAAATTCTGAAAAAATTGTGTTAAAAATATGGTGATTTAAACCGGGAGTTTCTGAGTCTATAAATAAGTAGCAAAACACATTAAAGAAAGTCGGTTTTTACTATGTGATTTTTTTGTGTAAATACTTGAAAAACATTGTAATCTACTGATTTTTAAAGTATAATTTAGAAAGTTATGATATATGGGAAGAATACAGATTTGACATTTTAAAGGCTTAGGCAACAGTAAAACAGGAAATATAATAAAGTAGGAGGAAGCAGGGTATGCAATACAGAAAAAGTCGATATGGCAGTGATATTTCGTTACTTGGTTTTGGGTGTATGAGATTCACTAAAAAAGGTAATTCGCTTGATTATGACAAGGCAGAGAGGGAAATAATGGCAGCTTATAATGCCGGAGTTAATTATTATGATACTGCTTATATATATCCGGGAAGCGAAGCATTGCTTGGATATGTTGTGGACAAAAATAATATCAGGGATAAGATTCAGATAGCTACAAAGCTTCCGCAATATCTTATCAAAAACGAGGCTGCGATAGACAGGTACTTTGACGAGGAGTTATCCAGGTTGCAGACAAATTATGTTGATTTTTACCTTATGCATATGCTTACTGATTTACAGGCATGGGAGAATCTTAAGAAAAATGGCATAGAAAAATGGATAGCTGATAAAAAAGCAAAGGGTCAGATTAAAAATGTAGGCTTCTCATTTCATGGTAACACCGATATGTTCATTAAGATTTTAAATGCCTATGATTGGGATTTTTGTCAGATTCAATATAATTATCTGGATGAGACTTCACAGGCAGGAGTAAAAGGTCTTAAAGCAGCCGCCGAAAAGGGGATTCCGGTAATTATTATGGAACCTTTGAGAGGCGGAAAGCTTGTGGATATGCTTCCGGATAAGGCCAAAAAGCTTATTGCAGAGGATAAAAAGAAGAGAACTGCAGCGGAGATTGCATTTAGATGGTTAATGCAACAGCCTGAGGTAACCTGTGTCTTGTCGGGAATGAATTCAATCGAGATGGTTGAGGAAAATTGCAGGATAGCCGGCGAGGTTCAGGAAAACGAATTTGATAATTATGATTATGAAATGATTGATAAGATAAAAGAATACATCAATGAGAATACCAAGGTGGGATGTACAGGATGCGGATATTGTATGCCTTGTCCGAAGGGTGTGGACATACCGACTACATTTAGATATTACAATGAAATGTATATCAGTAAGAAGGGTGGCGCCAGGAGAGAATACATCCAGGTAGTGGGGCTTAGAAAAGATCCTGCACTTCCGGGTCAGTGTATAGGATGCGGTAAATGCGAGAGTCATTGTCCGCAGCATCTTCCGATTAGAGATAAGCTCAAAGAAGCAAATAAAGCACTGCTTCCTGTTCCTTATAAAATCGGGGTTAAAGTTGCGAGAAAGTTTATATTACACACATAAAAAAAACAGTTGCTAATTTGAGGCAAAACGTGTTATAGTATTGAGCGTGGTGTTTTACACCAAAATAGTATTTTATTTATATGGAGGCTAAAAATGAGCGTACAAGTAGAAAATTTAGAAAAGAGCACGGTTAAGCTCACAATTGAAGTTGCGAGAGAGGAATTTGAAGGTGCTATTAAGACTGTATACGGTAAGGCAAAGAACAGAATTAATATTCCGGGATTCCGTAAAGGAAAGGCTCCGCTTTCAATGGTTGAGAAGTACTATGGAAAGAGCGTGTTCTATGAGGACGCTGCAAATGAAATCATTCCAAAAGCATATGAGGATGCCGTTACTGAGAACAATATTGAAGTTGTTTCACAGCCAAAGATTGAATTAGTTCAGTTAAATGATGAAGGTCCTTTCATTTTTTCTGCTACAGTCGGTGTTAAGCCGGAAGTTAAGCTTGGAGAATATATGGGAGTAACTGTATCAAAGCCTGATGTAGAGGTTTCTGATGATGAACTTAACGAGGAACTTGAGAAGACTCGTGAGAAGAATTCAAGATCAGTATCAGTAGATGACAGACCTGTTCAGGATAAGGATGAAGTTACTATTGATTTCGAAGGATTTGTTGACGGAGAAGCTTTCGAAGGCGGAAAGGGTGAGGATTATAAGCTTGAAATCGGTTCTCATTCATTTATCGATACTTTCGAGGAGCAGCTCATCGGACACAGCATTGATGAAGAAGTAGAAGTAAATGTTACATTCCCTGAGGAATATCATGAAGCTTCACTTGCAGGAAAGCCTGCTTTGTTCAAGGTTAAGATTAAGGCTATCAGCTTTAAGGAACTTCCTGAATTAGATGATGATTTCGCACAGGATTTATCGGATTTCGATACTCTTGATGAGTACAAGGAAGATGTTAGAAATAAGCTTAAGGAAGCTAAGGTTTCAGCTGCTGACAGAGCTAAGGAAGAAGAAGTAATCAATAAGATTATTGAGAATTCCGAACTTGAAGTATCAGATATGCAGATTGAAAGTGTTGTAGATCAGATGAAGAGAGAATTTGCTCAGAGAATTCAGGCACAGGGTATTTCTTATGAGCAGTATCTTATGTTTACAGGAATGACTGAGGCTCAGGTAGTTGCAGACATTCGTCCACAGGCTTTAATGAGAATTCAGAGCCGTCTTGTATTAGAGAAGATTGTTGAAGCTGAGAATATCGAAGTTTCCGAAGAAGAAATCGATAAGGAAATCGAGACAATCGCTAATATGTATCAGATGGAAGCTGACAGACTTAAGGAAGTTATGGGCGAGGAAGAAAAGAAGGGTATCGAGACAGATGCTAAGGTTCAGAAGGCTGTTAAGATTGTTGTTGAGGCAGCTAAAGAAGAAGAGTAATCATATCCCGGTAAATAATATTGTATAAAATATTTAAGGCATAGGAAACGAAGTGTTTCTGTGTTTATAGATAATCAGTAAAGCGGATTAATTAATGTCCGCTTTACTTATAAGAATAGAACAGGAGGTTAGGGCTCTATGAATTTTAATAATAGTTATACCATACCATATGTTATAGAGAGAACAAGTCAGGGTGAGCGTTCTTATGATATTTATTCCAGACTTTTACAGGATAGAATCGTTATCCTTTCAAACGAAGTAAATGATGATATAGCAAGCTTAATTGTTTCACAGCTTCTTTTCCTTGAATCACAGGATTCAAGTAAAGATATCAGCTTATATATCAATAGTCCCGGTGGATCTGTATCAGCAGGATTTGCTATTTATGATACAATGAATTATATTAAATGTGATGTTTCAACCATTTGTATGGGAATGGCAGCCAGCATGGGAGCTTTCCTTCTTTCAGGTGGTGCAAAGGGTAAGCGTTTTGCTCTTCCTAATGCAAATATTATGATTCATCAGCCTTCAGGCGGAGCAAGAGGTCAGGAAACTGAAATCAGAATCGTTGCCGAGGAAATTTTAAAGACCAGGAACAGACTTAACAAAATTCTCGCTGAGAATACCGGAAAGCCTTTAGATGTTATCGCTGCAGATACAGAGCGTGATAATTATATGACGGCTGAAGAAGCTAAGGAATACGGTCTTATTGATGAGATAATTACTAACAGAAAATAATTGATGATATTTACATATAAATAAGCTTATAATCAGTATATACTGTTTATGTACTTTTAATTAAGTAAGGTAAAATGTTTATATTTATTATGTGCAGTGCCGGATGTAATAAGGGGTTGTATATATTGTATATATTTTACCTTTTAAGAAGTGTAATGGCATATACTGATTGTGGCTGTTTAAAGGATTTATAGTAATAAAGGGGATTAAATAATGCCAAATAACAATAGAGATGGCAAGCTTAAATGTTCATTTTGCGGAAAGAATGAGAAGCAGGTAAGGAGGCTTATTTCCGGACCTGAAGGAATATATATCTGTGATGAATGTGTTGATTTATGTAATGAAATCCTTGAAGATAATCTTAGAGAAGATTTAGGCTACGAGGATAACGAATTGGAAATAAATCTTCTTAAACCAAAGCAGATAAGAGAATTCCTGGATTCTTATGTCATAGGTCAGGATGAAGCTAAAAAAGTTTTATCGGTAGCGGTTTATAATCATTATAAGAGGATACTTTCAAATAAGAATATCGATGTTGAACTTCAAAAGAGTAATATCCTTATGGTTGGACCTACCGGTTCGGGTAAAACTTATCTGGCACAATCGCTTGCAAAGGTTTTAAATGTTCCGTTTGCGATTGCGGATGCTACAACGCTCACTGAGGCGGGTTATGTAGGTGAAGATGTTGAAAATATACTATTGAAGGTTATTCAGGCAGCGGATTATGATATAGAACGAGCTGAAATCGGAATAATCTACATAGATGAGATAGATAAGATTACTAAAAAGAGTGAAAATGTATCGGTTACAAGGGATGTATCCGGTGAAGGTGTTCAGCAGGCACTTTTAAAGATTCTTGAAGGAACAATTGCTTCAGTGCCTCCACAGGGTGGAAGAAAACATCCTCATCAGGAATTGATACAAATTGATACTTCTAATATACTCTTTATTTGCGGTGGTGCATTTGATGGTCTCGAGAAGATTATCGGTAACAGAATAGGCCGTAAAGGTATCGGTTTTAACGCAGACCTTGGTACCGAGAATGAAGAGGATATCGGAAAAGTTTTGAAGCAGGTCAGTCC
>JAILOA010000454.1 GCA_024691065.1 Lachnospiraceae bacterium
ATTAAATGCTGTTTGATTAAGATCACGTTTTAATGCTTTTAATTGTGATAATAAGTCTTTATTTTTTCCTTTAAATCCTTCAATATGCTCCTTAATTCGCTCCCAAGAACCATCTTCCACAGACCAATTACATATTCCTCTATATATGCAGCCGTCTGAAGTGTTTATTTTATTTTCTGCATTTGGCATTTTTGAATTTAATGTTGCTTTTGTAAATGTACCACAATTATTGTCATTTATACTGGCTGTTTCATAGGCTAAATTAGCCATAATTCCACAGGTAGCTATATGATTATACCCATTATCTCTAAGCCATACGTACATTTCGTCCCAGTTTCCAATATAACTGTCAAAATCATCATCTCCATCAATAACGGTTAACGGTGTTGGCTCATTACTTAATTTACAATCAAATAAACTATTAAAGAAATTGGTTGTATAAGTTAATACCGCTTTCTTTGTTTCTGATTCGTTCCCATCCTTATCTATATGTATAGTTTTTTCGACTTCAACCTTCATTGAATGTGAACCATGCCATAAGGAAGTTATATAACTGAGTACTTCATCTTTATCTACTGAGTCTAAATCATAACCAGACCATATGTGTGCCATTGATAATAGTTCTGCACAGTTGGAAGATTCATAGAAATCTTTTGATTTTGTTTCCTTCTTGTGTTTTTTGTATTCCTCATCATCCCTGATGTTTTCATATACTATCTCTACATCTTCATATCCAAGATCCATTACCCTTTCTATATCTGCTGTAAAAAGGTTATTTAATAATTTTGAAGCAAGTTCTATATTTTTTGTATTATTTGCATTATAAATTCCACTTGCTGAAAACATAAGTGCAACTACAACTATTAATGCAACAGCGATAAATCCAAATACTCCAGCTACGATTCTTACTGCATGACTTACTCCACCAAATACATTTGTAAAAAATTTACCTACATTACCTAATACTTTTCCTATTGCTTTCCCTACTGCTTCTGCTTGTTTAAATCCAGGAACCTTTACTAGCTTTTTATATATGGCCGTACCAACTTTATTTAATGCAGCCCTTCTTATCTCATTTAACCTTCTAAGTGGAGAAAATATCCTATTTCTTTTATTTTTTCTTTTTGCTTTCCTTCTTTGTCTGTTATTTGTTCTTCTGTTTATTTTATTATTTTTTCTTGTTACTTTATCTAGCTTCTTTTTTGTTTTTGTGATTTTTTTTACATCTTTACTTTGTTTTGCTAATTCATAAGCCTTTTGTGCTTTCTTTAGTGATTTCTGAGTATTTTTTAATTTAACATTCATTGATGCAAGTGCTGCTCTTTTTGCGTTCATAATTACTGTATGCACACTGTTTCTAAATACTTTTAAAGCAACACCTAATGTCTTTTTTACTCGCCCAAACGCAAAAGTCGTTATCCTTAAACCGGCTCCAGCTTCTGTTTCTGACATTTCACGCATAAGAACCATCTTTATCGGTGCGATGTTAAACATTTTTCTAATATTTTTTAAGTTTAATACCGGTATTTTAGCTGTATTTAACCTGCCAATTAAAATTCCTGCTTTATATGCATTAATTACTTCGGCAGGTACATTCCCCTTTTTTATAATTTTTTTTAGATTTCTTTTACATAACTTCGTTAAATCTACACCACTCCCCTTTAATGGGGCATATCCATTCTTAACTAAGATTCTATTTAGGTCTGTAATCTTTGGTACATTAATATTTCCAGTTTTTGATACAATTCCAAACTCTTTCTTTAATTGTTCTTTTAATTGCCCTCTATAAGCCTTTGTAAGCTGATTATAAGCAAGGGCTGTTGATATTTTAACGGCTTCTTTACCCACAGAAAATGCCGTATTTGCAGTTTCTATTCCCTGGCCTACCTCATTTTGTCTAGCAATACTCATAAACGACATATAAGCTATATTTTTTGTGGTATTGGTGATAGAATTGCCATAGTTCCTTAATATTACCCTCTTGTTAGTTGAAACTGAACTTGGGCTTTGCATTTTTTTTGCAATATTATCTATGTTACGACTACCTATTCCCCCACATGAATTATTTAATATATGCTTTCGAGGTCTTCTGTCTTCAAATCTGTTTTCACGAGAAGCTCTACCAATAACTCTTCTCTCACTTTTTTTCAGGGGCAAAGTATTCTCTTTTTGGGGAACGATATCATTATTTAGAAAACTAGTCATATTTTCGATAACATTTTTATTTCTTTCTTTTAAGTATTGTTCTCCGTATTTTTCTATTTT
>JAILOA010000456.1 GCA_024691065.1 Lachnospiraceae bacterium
ATTAAACAGGTTGCAAAGTCTGTTAAACATAATTATCCTAAGATGCATATAATTGTACTTTTGATCGATGAGCGTCCTGAAGAGGTTACGGACATTAAGGAATCGATTATGGGTAACAATGTAGAGGTTATTTATTCTACATTTGATGAGCTTCCCGAGAATCACAAGAGAGTTTCCGAAATGGTAATTGAGCGTGCTAAGAGACTTGTTGAGTCGGGAGAGGATGTTATTATTCTTTTGGATAGTATTACAAGACTTGCACGTGCTTATAACTTAACGGTTACACCAAGCGGAAGAACCTTAAGTGGTGGTCTTGATCCGGCTGCGCTTCATATGCCTAAGAAGTTCTTCGGTGCCGCCCGTAATATGAGAGAAGGCGGAAGCCTTACAATACTTGCAACTGCCCTTGTTGATACCGGAAGTAAGATGGATGATGTGGTATTTGAGGAATTTAAGGGAACCGGTAATATGGAACTTGTTCTTGACAGAAGCCTTTCCGAAAAGAGACTTTTCCCTGCCATAGACCTTACAAAATCCAGTACCCGTCGTGAGGACCTTTTACTGAGACAGGATGAGATGGAGGCTTCACTGCTTATGCGCCGGGCCTTTAATACATCCAAGAATTCCGATGAGGTGGTTGAGAAGATTATCAGAATGTTTAAACAAACCAAGGATAATTTTGAATATATAAATCTCATACGTAAGGTTAAGCTGGTATAGAGGAAATAAAGCCTCTAGAATACATTTATCAAATGAAAGTAATTGATGGTATATTTTATATTAAAATGCCTGATTTATATGACAACTTTATAATTATAGGCATTTTGAATTATTATTTTAACGTATATTAATTGTCTTGAAAAAAAATGCTTTATTTATTATTTTAAATGGTATATAATTTTACATCGAAAGTTACATTTACGAATAATTAGACAATATAAAAGAAATGAGGTATATACAAATGTCTGAAATTTATAATCATCATGTGGTTGAGAAAAAATGGCATAAGATTTGGGATGAGGAGAAGCCATTTAAAGCAACTACTGATTATACAAAACCTAAGTATTATGCATTAGTTGAATTTCCTTATCCTTCTGGACAGGGACTTCACGTAGGACATCCGCGTCCATATACCGCTCTCGACATAGTTTCCAGAAAGCGTCGTATGCAGGGCTACAACGTGCTTTTCCCGATGGGTTGGGATGCATTCGGACTTCCTACCGAGAATTATGCAATTAAGAATAAAATACATCCTGCAGCAGTTACAAAGAATAACGTTGCACGTTTTAAAGATCAGTTAAAGAGCCTCGGTTATTCCTTCGATTGGGACAGAGAGGTCAATACAACAGATCCAAATTATTATAAATGGACACAGTGGATATTCCTTAAGCTTTTCAAGGCCGGACTTGCTTACAAGAAAGAGATGCCTATTAACTGGTGTACATCCTGTAAGGTTGGTCTTGCAAATGAAGAGGTTGTAAATGGTGTCTGCGAGCGTTGTGGTTCCGAAGTTGTTCGTAAGGTTAAGAGCGAATGGATGCTTAAAATCACCGATTATGCAGATAAACTTATTGACGGACTTAATGAAGTTGATTACATTGAGCGTGTTAAGACACAGCAGAAGAACTGGATCGGAAGAAGTGAAGGTGCAGAGGTTGATTTTAAGTTAAATGGCCTGGATGAGACTCTTACAGTTTATACAACCCGTCCGGATACGCTTTTCGGTGCAACCTATATGGTCATTTCACCTGAGCATCCGCTTATTGATAAATATAAAGATAAGATTGAGAATTTTGATGAGGTAGTAAGCTATCGTGAGGCAGCTGCGAAGAAGTCTGATTTCGAAAGAACCGAGCTTGCAAAAGATAAGACAGGTGTTGCCCTTAAGGGAATAACAGCAATTAATCCTGTAAATGATGAGATTATTCCTGTTTGGATTTCAGACTATGTACTTATGTCTTACGGAACAGGTGCAATTATGGCTGTTCCTGCGCATGACAGCCGTGACTATGAATTTGCAAAGGTATTTAATCTTCCTATCGTACAGGTTGTTGAGGGACCTGAAGGTGCATGCGACCTTGAAAAGGAAGCATTTACGGATGTTTATACAGGAACCATGATTAATTCCGGTTTCTTAAATGGTCTTAGCGTTGAAGATGCCAAGGTTAAAATAAAGGATTTCCTCGAGGAGAAGAAGATTGGTCACAGAAAGGTTAATTATAAGCTTCGTGACTGGGTATTCTCACGTCAGCGTTATTGGGGAGAGCCGATTCCTATAATTGAATGTGAGAAATGTGGCTTTGTTCCTGTTGATGAGTCTGAGTTACCATTGCTTTTACCTGAGGTTGAGAGCTATGTACCTACAGATAACGGTGAATCACCGCTTGCTGCCATGACAGACTGGGTAAATGTCAAATGTCCTTGTTGTGGTGGCCCTGCTAAGCGAGAGACCGATACTATGCCACAATGGGCAGGTTCTTCATGGTACTTCCTTCGTTATACAGATCCTGATAATGATAAAGAATTTGCTTCAAAGGAAGCTCTTAATTACTGGATGCCTGTAGACTGGTACAACGGCGGTATGGAGCATACAACCCTCCACTTACTTTATTCACGTTTCTGGCATAAATTCCTCTATGATGAGGGTTATGTAACAACTTCCGAGCCATATCAGAAGAGAACATCACACGGTATGATTTTAGGTTCCGACAGTCAGAAGATGTCTAAGTCCCGTGGAAATGTAATAAACCCTGATGATATCGTTCGCGATTACGGTGCTGATACACTCAGAACATATGAAATGTTTATCGGTGCATTTGATTTAGCTGCTTCATGGCAGGAGGACGGCGTTAAGGGTTGCCGCAGATTCCTTGACAGAATCTGGAAGCTTCAGGATTTACTTGTTGACGGCGATGCTTATGATAAGGACAATGAAACCAAGATTCATCAGACAATTAAGAAGGTAACAAATGATTTTGAAAACCTCAAATTCAATACTGCAATAGCAGCTATGATGGAACTTGTTAATGTATTTTATAAAGATAAAAAGGTAAATAAGGCTGAGTATGATGTTTTGCTTAAGCTTTTAAATCCTGTTGCTCCTCATATTACCGAGGAAATATGGGAAATCCTTGGACATGACAATCACATTTACAATGAGACATGGCCTGAGTATGACGAGGCTAAGACTGTTGAGCAGACAATTGAAATTGCTGTTCAGGTAAACGGTAAGATGAAGAAGACAATTAATATTCTTTTGGATAGTGCCAAGGAGGATGTTTTAGCTGAGGCTAAGGAGCAGGTTAAGGGCTCGCTTGAAGGTAAGACAATTGTCAAGGAAATCTATGTTCCGGGCAGAATTGTTAACCTTGTAGTTAAATAAATAATAAGAGGTCTATATAAAATGAAACGCAACTATAAAGAGATGATAAAAAAAGTATTTAATATTATTAGATTAACTTTTTCTGTGATATTCTGTCTCTTTATAGTTGTATTTTTATGCAATAAAAGCAATCATTTTCCACAGACGGATGATAATGAAAGATTTCCGGGGGAATATGATAAAATAATAAAAAAATATGATGATTTTGAGGAGCTTAGTACGAACGGTAGTTTTACGCTTCCGGGCCTTACGGAAACCAATGTCCATGGTTTAAAATGTTCCGCGATGACTCCTCAGGGGATATGTACAACCGAGAAATATATATTGATAACGGCTTATTGCCGTGGAAAGCTTCATAAGGTTGATTTGGCAACAAAGATTTATAAACCTACAAATGTTGCAAGACTTGCCAAAAATATAATTAATGAGGATGAAGCATATGAACATAGATCGGTTATTTATGTAATTGATAAGAAGACTAAGGATTATATGACCACCCTCTGTCTGGATGATATGAACCACGTTGGAGGTATAACCTACGACGGGCATTATGCATGGATTGCGAAGAGCTCTGATTATGAACTTTCGGCAATAAATATTAAAACCATTGATAAGGCTGTTAAGAAGCATTGTGACGCGGTAAATGTAAAATATGACGCAACCATTGCCTGTGACAGAATGGCTTCATTTGTTACTTATTTTGATAACCGTCTCTGGGTTGGTTTTTGTAACGGTGATACAAAGGGTAACGGAGTATTGGACGGTTTTGACATAAGCTATGATGAAGATGAGGACGGAAATACCGAAGTTTCACTTCTTTCCTCCAAGGAAATTTCCATCCCTTATAATGCCAACGGTGCTGTATTTGCTAAGATAGAAGGCGATGTATGCCTTGCGGTTTCCTTATCCGGAGGAAGAAATAATAATTCCAAGATATGTATGTATCAGGTTGATTTGAACAAAAATTCCGATATAAGCGGTTTTATGGATTATGGTAAATATCTGATGCCTCCGCTTATGGAGGAAATGTGTATAGACGGAACAAATCTTTATTACATATTTGAGTCGGGCAGCAGTGCTTATTCCACGGTTGCGGGCTATAAGACAAAGGCGCCTGTAGACAGGGTTTGTATCGGTGATGTACAGAATCTTTTTTATTGGAAGGATGCAAATTATATAGATGCATTTGAAAGTTATAAGCTTTCCACGCCTTCTGCAATTTCAAATGCAAAGGAAGCTATGTACTTGCCAAATTATATCTATGAGATTCATGACGGTGGAAGTTATTATTTTGAGTCTGAAAACAATGCCGAAACCGAGACTGTTGAGTCAGCTGATAACGAGCTGGATGATGAAGCAGTAATTAATGATAATATTGATTCAGATACAGAGAACGCATCTGATGATAAAGACGAGGTTATAGATGGTGCCGGTGATGATGTAGATGAAGCTAATGAAACGGACAGCGCTCCGGCTGATACAAACGAAAGTACAGCCGTAGATGTCTCTGAAACCGGTATAGACGAAGATACAGAATCGGACAGCGCTATGGCTGATACAAACGAAAGTACAGCTGTAGATGTCTCTGAAACCGGTATAGACGAAGATACGGCATCGGGCAGCGCTAGGGTTGATACAGACGAAAGTACAGCTGTGGGCAGCGCTAGGGTTGATACAGCCGGAACTACATCCACGGATAAAGTAACGGATGGCTCTGAAGATATATCAGAAACCGACAATTCATATGAAACATATGATTTAGTCGATAGTGTAAAGTCTGTCGATGTATATGGAAATCTTACTACAGGTACAACTGATTCTGCAGTAGGATCAATAGAAAACATAAATGCCTCATATGATTCTTCAAGCATATCTACAAAGGCTTCCATAAGTTACACCGGAGCAACTTATGTAGATGATGTGGGAGACCGCAAGAAGCATGTCAGAATGCTTTATAATCCATA
>JAILOA010000016.1 GCA_024691065.1 Lachnospiraceae bacterium
TCCGCAAAGAAAATCAATTCATTTGTATTATATGTAAGCCGTGATGCCATGAATATAGACGGGCTTTCCGAGAAGACGATTGAGAAATTTATCGAAAGAGGATATGTGCATGAACCGGCGGACTTTTATAAATTAGAAGAGCACCGTGCGGAAATAGAAAGCATGGAGGGATTTGGCAGGCGTGCTTTTGAGAAGCTTATCAATGCAATAAATGCTTCTAAAAATCCGGAAATAGCAAATTTTATATATTCACTCGGAATTTTAAATGTAGGGCTTTCGACTGCAAGACTCATTGCAAAACATTTTGAATTTGATTTTGATAGAATCAGAAAAGCTTCTGCTTCAGAGCTTACGGAAATTGATGGCATAGGTGATGTTATAGCAAAAAGCTTTGAAGATTATTTTGCAAATGAAAAGAATTCTGCCATGGTTGACAGACTTTTAGAGTATATAGAATTTAAGATTCCTGAAATTACAATGGGAGACAGCGAAAATAAAATTATGGGGCTTACATTTGTAATAACAGGTTCCGTAAATCATTTTTCCAACAGAAGTGAGCTCAAGAAATATATAGAAGACAGGGATGGAAAGGTAGCAGGTTCCGTAAGTAAAAATACTTCGTATCTTATTAATAATGATAATACCAGCACATCCTCAAAGAATAAAAAAGCTAAGGAGCTTGGGGTTCCTATTATAACCGAAGATGAATTTATAAATGAATTTGGGGCACCGAGCCGGAAATTATAACGATTATTTCGGAAGATAAATATATAAGAATTCGGGGAACCGGACCGGGGATTATACCAATATTATAGATGGATTTGGGGTACCGGACCGGGGATTATACCAATATTATTAAAGATGGATTTGGGAACCGGGTTCTGAAACATACCGAGTATTGCTTGAATAAAATTACTAAAAAATATATGGAGGTATAGAAAATGCCAATTAAAGTAAAAAATAATCTTCCTGCGAAGAAAATTATGGAACAGGAAAATATATTCATGATGGATGAAATCCGTGCAAATACACAGGATATCAGACCTTTGGAGATTGCTATATTAAATCTTATGCCTTTAAAAGAGGATACTGAAGTTCAATTTTTGAGGAGTCTTTCAAATACACCATTGCAGTTAAGACTCACATTTTTAACCACGGCAACCTATCACGGAAAGAATACTCCTGCGAGTCATTTGGATGAATTCTATAAGACTTTTGAGGATGTGAAGGACAGTACATTTGACGGACTTATCATAACAGGTGCGCCTGTTGAAACCTTGGAGTTCGAGGAGGTCCAGTACTGGGATGAGCTTTGTAAGATTATGGACTGGGCAGAGGAAAATGTAACGTCAACCCTTTGTATTTGCTGGGGTGCACAGGCTGCACTTTACCATTATTTTGACGTAAAGAAGTATCAATTTGATAAAAAACTTTTCGGTCTCTATGACCATACCATAGTACACAGGAAGATTCCGTTTGTAAGAGGTTTTGATGATGTATTTCTGGCTCCGCATTCCCGTTATACAGGTGCTTCACATGAGGACATCGTGAAAGCATATGACAGAGGTCTTAGAGTTCTTGTTGAATCGGAGGAATGCGGCGATGTAATGCTTATGAGCGAGGATGGAAGTAAGTTCTTTGTAATGTGCCATTTGGAATATGATAGACTTACCCTCGACCAGGAATATAAGAGGGACGCAGCTAAAGGACTTGATACAGCAATACCGGTTAACTATTATAAGGATGACAATCCGGAGAATAAACCGCTCCTCAGGTGGAGAGCGCACTGCGACCTGATGTATATGAACTGGTTGAATTATTATGTATACCAGGAAACCCCATATGAATTAAATAAAATTAAGAAGTTTAGAAATAAATAAAAAAAAGAGCCCGTCGGATAAAAATCCGGCGGGCTTTAAATATTTTAGTTTAAATCAAAAATAATTTTATTTATTACCGTACTGCTGCTCGTAGTAGTTCTGGTACTCGCCGGAGATGATGTGCTCCCACCATGGCTTGTTATCCAAGTACCACTGGATTGTCTGCTTGATACCATCTTCGAATTTAGTTTCCGGAAGCCATCCGAGTTCGTTGTGAATCTTGGTTGGGTCGATTGCATAACGCATATCATGTCCGGGACGGTCTGTAACATATGTGATTAAATCTTCTGATTTATTTAATGCAGAAAGAACTGTCTTAACA
>JAILOA010000133.1 GCA_024691065.1 Lachnospiraceae bacterium
GGTTTAGTGATAAGATTGTGCCTTTTAGCAATAAGATTGATGGAGATAGTAAGCTATATCAGCTCTTTAATACGAATTTCCATGAGATGAATGGGTGAAGATGTATATACACAAGGTAAATACCCTATATATGCACATTTGCCGGCAAATAGGTTAGGAGGTGATTCTTATTGGATAATCAAAACCAAAGCAAGGAAGATCAACTCATTGATTCCTTAAGTGATATGGCCAAGAGTCGTTATCATTCTTTATCAGAAGCTGATAAAAAGAGATTTTTAAAAAAGGCAGACCAGTTAGTAAAGAAAACGGATTCGAAAAGGATTGGAAAGAACGGTGACTTAAGAAAACGAGAAAAGGAACTTAGCGGCCATTCAAAAAAGAAAGAAAGGTTACATCATCAAGTTGATTTTAATAACATAAAAAAGAATGCACGAGGGCTAATAGATATTTATCTCTTAGCTCTTAATTTTTTGTTAGAGACAAGTACGAATCAGGAGGAAGAATCTGAAGAGGAAACAGAAACAAGGTTTCAGGAGTATCTAAGGCAAGGTGCTGTAACTGGAGAATCAATTAGTAACACTTATCAAAAGAAAAAGGCTAAGAGAAAGAAAAGAAAGAAATCCGAATCGTATCAAAGTGTATCAAATAGCGATGCTGCGAAGGCAAAGAGAAAAGAAGCAGCAAAGAAAAATGCAGCTAAGAAATATGAAAATTCTAAACAGAACTTTTTAAAGAAATCTAGGGAATCTGCTAAATCATCCATGTCATTTGCTGAAAAGACAAAGGAGATGATGAAGAGATTTATGGAGGCTGCTAAGGCTGCAGCGAATCCCATTCTTTTGGTTGTAGCACTTATTATGGTTGTATTTTTGGGACTTTTTTGTGCCATTGGAGCAGTGGTTGGTTCTGTCAGCAGTGTTGCAAATGAGGATAAGGATCTTGCTTATGAAGCTCAGGTTTCAGAGCAGACAGAGTCCTATCGGGCATTGGTGGAGCAATACTGCGAAACCTATCATATACCAAACTATGTTGAGTTGGTGTTGGCAATCATTGAGCAGGAAAGCGCCGGCACTCCACCGGATGTGATGCAGTCTTCTCAGTCACCATATAATACAAATCCACCCATTGATTCAGCGGAAGAAAGTATAATTTGTGGTGTTCAGACCTTACACGATTGTTTAGCAGCTGCAGTCACAAAGGGGCCGAATGATATCGCCGGCATTAAACTTGCTCTTCAAGGATATAACTTTGGAAATGGTTATATAGCCTGGGCATTGAATGATTATGGTGGTTATACATCAGATAATGCAAGAATCTTTTCGGCAAAGATGTGCCAGCAGCTGAATCTTTCTTCTTATGGAGATGTGGAATATGTGCCTCATGTATTACGCTATTATGTCTCGGTAGAGGAAGCAGAGGTTTCGAATGAAGATGCAAAAGCAATCATTAAGGAATTAAAAGAAAATAACGAGGCAAATGCAAATGCCTGGGAAGTAATCGAAAAAGGAGCAAGCTTAATCGGTAAGGTAGAATATAGTATGGATCAACGCCAGGGGGATGGAAGAGATCATCCAGAATATCTTGATTGTTCTTCTTTTACAGCCTGGGCATTTCACAAGTGTGGGTATTCCGGTGTATCTTATGGTTCCACAACTGCGACTTTTATCACTTCTAATTTATTTGAAACTGTGACAGCTGATAAGCTGCAAGTAGGAGATATTGGGCTAAAGAGTTCTACTACAGAAACAGGTGCATCTAACCATATAGGAATCTACTGTGGAACCTTAAAGAATGGCACGAAAGTCTGGTTGCATTGTACCAGCTCATCTTCAACATCACTTACCGGCAATACTTCCGGACCTATGTTTGGATCTTATACAAACTTTACTTACTTTCGTCATTTAAAGGATTTTGAATAAACCATTGGTCCAATGGACCAATGAGAATGGAGGATGAAAATGTTTAAAAAGATACGAAGATTCTATTGGTATCACAGAGATCGAGGAAATGCTGATAAGGTACTTATATTTGGTTTTGTGCTTATGTTGTCAGTTATCATTGTGGGCTGGTTTGGAGTTCGTGGAATCTTGCTGCAAGATACCCAGGAAGCAAAGGCAGAACCGAAAAGAAAGGAAGCTCGTATTGTTCCGGCATCAGGTTCTGCAACAAGTGAAGGATTAGATGAATCAGAAACAGAGGCTCCTGAAACTGAAAGTTCGGTAGCAAGCCAGGAAGAATCCAATTCTACAACTGTAGTAGATACTAGCGGTATGACAACCTTTTTAGGTTTTATGTCAGAGGATGCATATAATGGTGTGGTGGCTCAGATCGAAGAAAAATGTAGAGCAGTCGGAACCGATACTGCAAAGAAGTTAGATTATCAGGAATTTGGAGTAACAGACTTTGATGTAATCAGTTACATTCTACTTGGAAATGGCCATGTTTATAGATGTAATTATAATATGCAAAACTGTGAGTATTACATTGAGGATACGAACTATTCTGAATCTTATGTAGAAAAGCTTCAGGCAGATCAGAAGGTAAGGGAAGAAGCAGCCCTTAAAGAAGAACAGGAAAAAGCAAAACAGGCTGCTAAGAAAGAAAAGGCTGCTAAGAAAAAGAAAAATAAAAAGAAAAGACTAAAAAAGACCTCAAAAAGACTAAGAGACTCTCAAAGACAAGCAGGATAAAACAAATTATCACGAAGAAGAAAGAGCGAGTGAG
>JAILOA010000159.1 GCA_024691065.1 Lachnospiraceae bacterium
AATAATAAATAATGCAAATATTCCTATCCGGTTAAGATATGCACTCATATCTACCCCCGCGACTGTTTCACGTATCGCATCGATTCCGTATTTAAACGGCAGGTATGGTGAAACCGCCTTGAAAGGTCCCGGAAGAACTTCAATCGGGAAGGTTCCGCCCGCACCCGCTATCTGGATTACCAGGATTATGACGGAAAGCGCCTTTCCTATAACACTGAATGTAATGGTCATCGAGTAAATAAATAATGTATATACAAAGCTCGACAACAGGCACGTCAGGACAAACAATACCCGGTTGTCGCATTGAATCTTAAGGAAGAATAAATCTCCAAGCGCAATTATCCATGCCTGAATCTGACCCAGAATAAAGAATATAATATATCTTCCGAAGAAAAGCTGGGTGGATGTTGCATTTGCCACCTTCTTACGATCTTCTGCGGTTAAATCAACATTGATAACGGCTACAAGCACGATTCCACCTACCCAAAGTGCAAGAGTAGTATAGAATGGTGCCATCGCTGAACCGTAGTTTGCAAGCGGTGTAAGATGATGTGTATTGGTTGTAACAGGTGAAGATATAAATTCTCCCAATGCCTTAGGATTTTCAATAATCGGAATAAGCATACCCTCAAGCGAATCATCATCCCTGATACCCTCAATGTGTTCAATTGTCTTATCTATTCTCGTATTAATATCTTTAAAATATTTCTTTAAATTCTTAAATATATCAATAAGATTTGTTGTTAATGCTGAACCGCTGTCCAAAACCTTTTCAACGCCGCTGTCATCCAAGTCAATTGTCTTTGCAAATGAAGCGATATTGTCAAGTGAATCAAAGGACTTATCAAGTACATTATCAATATCTTTCTTTACGTCCTTATATGCCGAAACTACTGAATAAAGTTTATCCCCGGCGTTATTTACGGCACTTAATATATTTTCTCTTGCATCCTTTGGAATCTCTCCGGTTTTATTGATTTTTTCACGTATACTATCAATCTTGTCATTTAAACTTTGAAGCGATTCATTTGCTTCATTAAGTCCATTTATAACCTTTGTACATTTAACACCTGAAGACGATTCGACTTTTTCAAATATATCTACAAGTTTATCATTTGCTTCAGACCTTTTTTCACCAATGGATTTTAAATCTTTTAACTTGTCAGCTACTGTCCCGGCATCATAAGCTATTTTTCCGAAAATCTTATCAATTGTAGATGAAATATCATCTATCCTGGTTTTCGATAAAGATGTAGTAAGCTTTTCTTTTGTTGAATCATATTCATTTTTCAATTTAGAGAATGACTCTTTTGTATTATTGATTACTTTTTCAACGGAAGCCCTGGCATCTTTAGGAAACTCTCCTGTACTCCTGATTTCAGTACATAAATCATCAATCTTATCTTCAACCGCCTGACATTTATCCATTGATTTTAAAACTTTGTTTATTACCTTTGAACAATCTATACCAAAGTTTTCTTCAATATTATTAAATATAGCCAATAGGCTGGAATATGCATTTTTCTTCTTTGCAAAAGGTTTCTTTAATTTATCAAGCTTCGATGCAATCTTATTTGCATCATTAGCATTTTTATCAAAAATTTCATCAAGTTCATCTGAAATATCATCATCTATTGAAGCATTTTCTTTAATTGCTTTGCCCAAAGCAGAAAGAAATCCTTTGATTGCTTCCTTATCATTTTTAGCAAGATCCTTCAAATCGGAAACAGATTTTTTTAAGGTTTCTTTTGCATCAACAGGTAGCTTTCCTGTATTCTCAACCCTGCTTATCAGATCATCAATTTTATCATTAATTTCCTGATGTTTTTCATTATTATCTTCAAGCTTATTTATATATTCCAATGTCTTTACACCAAGATCTGTGCCAAGTGAGCTCAGCATTTCGATAATCTGAGAATTTTTATCCATCCTGTTTGTATTAAAATCCTGAATTTTTTCAAGATGTTCGATAATCACATTTTTATTAAGATCAGCTGAATCAACAGCTCCCAGATATGTTTCAACCTTATCTGTCATCTGATCCACAAACACCTTATCGGAATCAACCAGGCTTTTAAGAGTCGAAGTAAACTGTGATGCTGTATCGCGCGTTGTATGAATCATTGAATTAACATCACCCATTATAACCCCGGCCTTTGAAAGGTCCTTCTTAAATTCCGGAATAAGTGCTTTATTATCCTTTATTAAATCATCAACCGATTTCAATGTAACGATAAATAAATCTGCCGTATCATTAAATGAATCGACATCCGTTTTAACAGTACCTAGTGAATCAACAAGCTTATCGGCTATTTTATCTTTGCTTCCTTCAAGCTCACTCTCCGTAACACCGAGAACAGTCGCTATCGTCTCTGCAATTGTACTTACATAAGCTTCATCAACCGCTGTCTGTATTGCCTCAATACCCTTGTCGGTGATCTTTGGTGAAATTGCATTTTTCTTTTCATTTACATAATATTCAAGCTGAGCCTGGTTAAACTTTCCGGTGGTAACGGAAAGCAGGTTCTCACTAAAATCCTTTGGAATGATTACACAAGCGTAATATTTTCCGCTTTCAACGCCCTCCATTGCTTCCTTCTTATCCACAAATCTCCAACCCATCTTGTCATTTTTTTCAAGGTTATCGATTATTTTCTCGCCTGCATTGATTTTTAAATCCTTATAAGTGTAACCTTCATCAACGGTACAAACCGCAAAAGGAAGATTCCCGGTACTTGAATACGGATCCCAGTTTGATGCGATATTAAACCATGCATAAAGAGCCGGAAGAATTGTAATACCTATTACAACCACAAAAATTATCATATTTTTTCTCAGGCTTCCAATGTCCTGTTTGAATATTTTAATTATATTTTTCATTTTTTATCTCCCTTCTCTTCAGATTTGTTTTCGACATTTTCATAGTTGTTTGTGTTTTTCGGGTTAACCGGTTTTTCCGTATTTTTTTGTCTTTTGATATTATCTGATTTTTCTGTATTCTTTGGTTTATTGGTTTCTTCTGATATTTCTATATTCTTTGATTTATCTATATTTTCTGTATTATTTATAATATTCGAATTTTTAATGTTTTGCTTTTTATGTTTTTTCCTGTTCTTTTTACCCTTGTTTCCTCCGGTTGTTTTTACAGGAGCATTTTTCACTGCCATTTTGGAATCCTTATTATTTGCATTTACATTTTTCTTTTCAGTATCCCTACCATCAGCATTTTCGATTATCTTTTCTTTTTCAGCCTTCTTTCCACCGGTATTGTCATCTACCTTATCGGATTCCTTTCCACCGGCATTATCATCTACCTTTTCGGCCTCCTTACCATTTGTATTGTCATCTACCTTTTCGGATTCCTTAACATCAGAACTCTCTTTTTTCTTTTCTTTTTCGGCGCCCTTACTAAGAGTATTTCTCTCTTCCTTTTCAAAATCCTCTACATCAGTATTCTCCTCAACATTTTCAGATTTCTCCTCATCCTCGGATGGAATCCCAAGTATTTGACACAGTTGATAATATTTATATTCCGCTCTTATCATCAATGCGATTATATAAAGAATGGTCGCTATCCATAAACATAAAAATGTAGTTTTACTGTCGGTACTGAATATAAGTGCCATAAAAACAATAGCCGATAAAACCACTGTCATCGAACCATATTTCTTATAATTTTTTCTTTTTGATTTAATCTTTTCA
>JAILOA010000168.1 GCA_024691065.1 Lachnospiraceae bacterium
TCTAAATACTACTATCAATGCTACTAAAACTACCAGAATCAGGATAATTTCAACAACACCGATACCATCCTCTTCTAACAAAAAATCTTTCATTTAAATTTCCCTCCTTTACAATTATTTTTAAATCTATAAATCTATATATTCAAAACACTCAAAATTTTTATCTTATTAATTCATAGATTGAAATGCTGAATACATAATAATTATAAAAACAACTGCCATCATTAGAATCATAGGTAATATAAGCTTTGTTCCCGCTTCTTCTCCTAAAATCTTAATATATTCCCTTTTTTCTTTTATAGCATCTTGAGCCTCATATTCTAATTGAGCTAATATATCATCAGTTCCTTTTTTTAAGTTTTGAACTAAAACAGAAGAAAATTTCAAATAATTAACCAATGAAATCCTTTTTCCAAACCTCATATAAGCATCGGCCTCGCTGATTCCATTATCTAAATCATTCCTGGTAAGAAGCATTTCCTCATATAGATATTTCTTTTTATTTGTTTTCTCTTTTTCCTTTAAATAATCATCGGTAATTTTAATCCATGCTCCCCTTATAGTAAGACCTGCACCAAGATATAAAACAAAATAATCAATTAATTCAGGATAAGCAACCTTTAATTCCTTATCTCTGTCTTCACATTTTTTATTAATATGACTTTTATAAATATACGGAATCAATATACATATGATTAACACCGGGAAAATATATTTTATTAATTTATTATCCTCATTTATTTCATATCTATAATTAATCTTTTTTATACTTTCAGGTAACTTAATCCATTTACTTTCGGTATTATTTTTAACTTCATTTTTATTTTTATTTTTCCAGGCATTTAATTCTATTTCTTCTTCGGATAGTTCTTTTTTTAGAACTGTTACAGGATAGTCCTTTTCAAGTGAATATTTTCCTACTGATAGTTTCGCTACCAAATCTATTTTAATCGGATCAATTAGACCTTCATTATAAACAGTTCCATCCTCTTTAATAACTTCGGTATCACTACTAATCCAATTAATATTTACTTGCTTATAAGCTTTTATCAAATTCAAATTATAAAGAATATGTTGATCATCAATATTTTTACCAAGATAACCTTCATTAATTACCTTAATCGCACTTTCAAACATTTTTTCAGCCTCCTGATTTGAAAATGTTCTTTCGGGAACTGTTATGGTCACCTGATTTTTTTGAGTCTCATTACCATCTTCTTTATATCTATTGATTTTAATATCCTTATCGCCACCACCGGGTTCATTTCTTTCTATATAAACTCCTTGTACCAATTGATTAATATTTTTATCAAAAAATGAATTAAAAAGTAACAATAAACAGGCAATTAAAAACACTGAAATAATATATGATATAAGCTTTACAAAATATTCGATTTTTACTTCTTCGTACTGCTTATCGGTATCAATTTTCTTAATGCTACTTAAAACAGGACTATCCATACGGTTCTTCAATATATGGTTGATTTTATTGAAAACAAAGAAAGAAAACGGGTACAATATAGTATTAATCTTTTTAGAATTTATTATACCCTCTATTTCCGGTGGAGGATCTCTTGCGGTCATAATAATACCGAATACAATTCCGATTATTATTATGCCTATGATTATTTGAAATATCATTATCATCACCTCATTTAATATTTTTTTATGTCAAAATATAATTTAAACTTTAATATCGGTTATCTTTCCGGACAAGTAATTAGCCAAAAAACATATAAATAGGCATCCGGTCATAACTAATCTGCCTCCTGCGGATTCATATATACCATCCATAAATCCCGGAGATGTCAGCCATAAATATATAATTATCAAAAAAGGAATTACATTCATAATTTTGCTTTCTAATTGCTTAGCCGCAATCATGGTATGGATTTCTCTTGATAATTCAATTTTATTGCATATTTTCTCAGAAGCCTGTGTTGTGATTTGTTTTAAATTCCCGCCGGTTCTTTTTGCTATACTAATAATATCCGAAAAATGTTTTATATCATCTACACCTGTTTCATTAGCTACCTCAACAAGTGTTTCTTCGATTGGAATATTATTCTTTTGAGAATTCTCAATTTTATAAAAATATGGCTTTAGCTTGGACTTATCACCGTATATCAATTCCAAATCTTTGATAGCTTCTGAAAATGAATTTTCTATGGAATATCCTGCACTTAGTGCTGCCTGTATTCCTTGTAAACCATCTTTAAATTCGATTGTAAGGTTCCATTTTTTATCCTGAATATCCTTTTTAACCTCATTCTTTATATTGATTATTGATATAATGACTGCAACAGGTATTACCAGAATATTTTTATAAAATAACCAAAGTATAATGACATATTTTATAAATCCTTTAAAAAAGAACTTTACCGGCCCAAGTAAGCTTTCTCGTGTTTTGGATTTTGTTTTCCGTCTTGATAAGTTTTCCTTTAACACTGCCATCTTCATTATCTCCTTCATCTATAAATTCAAATAAGGTTTGAAGTTCATATTCCTCATCTTTAACACCGATTATTTCATCTATTTCCAAGACCTTTCTGGACTTATCCCTTAGCCTTCCCAATTGAATTATAATATCTATTGCAGAACCTATCTGCCCTCGAACGGCCTGCAAAGGAACGTCCATCCCTGTTAAATAAAGCGTTTCCATTCGATGAAGCATATCCATGCAGGAATTAGCATGTCCGGTGGAAAGACTACCGTCGTGCCCCGTATTCATGGCATTTAGTAGTTCAATTACCGCAGCATCCCTGATTTCTCCGATTACTATCCGGTCCGGCCTCATTCGGAGGCTGGATCGTACCAAATCTCTTATGGTTACCTCATTCTTTCCTTCAACATTCGCATTTCTTGCTTCAAGCCTTACAAGGTTATCTATATTTTGAAGCTGTAATTCCGCGGAATCCTCGATGGTTATTACTCTTTCATCGTTTGGTATAAAGTTTGACAATGCATTTAAAAATGTTGTCTTACCACTTCCTGTACCGCCGCTTATAAAGATGTTATAACCTGCCTCCACCAATATCTTTAGATAAGAGGCAGCTTCTTCGGTAATAGAACCTATTTCTATAAGGCGTTCCATGGTAAACGGTTTATCCGGGAACTTTCTGATAGTTACTATCGGACCGTTTAATGCAATCGGCGGTAAAACTACATTTACTCTGGAGCCATCCATAAGTCTAAGGTCAACAATCGGATTAGATTCATTTACAATTCTATTAACCTTCGATACAATCTGCTGAATCACATCCTCTAACTTTTCTTTACTTGAAAATCCTATCGGATATTTGGATATTACTCCGTTTCGCTCGATATG
>JAILOA010000430.1 GCA_024691065.1 Lachnospiraceae bacterium
GAACGGATCCCTGAATGTCGACGCTAGTTAAAGATTCACATCCTGAGAAAGCATTTTCCCCTATGGTTTTTACCAATGATGGAACTGTAACAGTTGCTAAAGCCTCACACCCCTCAAATGCATTTTTTCCAATTGATATAGTCTTTGAAGGAATAGTTAATCTTGTCAATGATTTACACCCTGAGAATATATTGTCACCTAGAACCTTAACGTTAGAAGGTACTGTTACGTCGGTTAATACAGAGCATCCATCAAATACACTATTTCCAATAGATATCACAGTATTTGGAATCGTAATTTCTTCTAATTCTGAACAACCTGCAAATGTATTGTCTTTAATTTCCGTAACGGTTTTTGGAATCGTCACACTGCCAAGACTTTTACAATCGCTAAACGCAGATTTTCCTATACTTGTTAATTTATCTGAAAATTCTACTGTTTCTAAATTTATACATCCCGAAAATGCATAGTCACCTATCGATTTGACTCCACTATACAGATACATTCTTTTCAGACTTAAGCAATCCTTAAATGCCGGGGATTCATCATCTGATATTACCGACTCTATATTCGATATAATACCAATTGATAATAAACTGTAAAATCCCGAAAAATCCGGAAGAACATCTACTTCATAATCAGTAAAAGAAACCGACCGAACTATTTTCTTTACATCCCCTATTGAGTAATCGGGGTAAAAACTACCCGAACCGGTAAATGTTAATTTTAATTCATCAAAATCAAAAATAGCTTTTATATTATCTCCCAGTTGCATTTCAATATCTACATTGCTCCAACAATAGGAATCAAAATCATTATGCACACATGATGAATCGGAACAAACGATACATTTACCGCTAAGGCCATCAAATGCATTTTCCGAAATATTTACAACACTATCAGGAATATCCAGGCAGCAAATATTTGAACAACCTTCGAATGCATTGTCCTCTATGTTTTTAACTCCGCTATTTAATGTCACCTTTAGTAAATTGCTGCAATTATTGAATGTATATTTTTCAATGCCGGTTACACTACCCGGAATAATTATTATTTTTAAAGAAGTGCATGATGAAAAAGCGTATTCACCTATATCGGTCAAATAAGTAGGAAGTTTAATATCAATAAGATTAGTACACCCCTCAAATGCATTACTTCCTATCTGAGTTATTCCCATTGGAATAATAACTTTAATAAGATTGGTATTACCCAAAAATGCGCTATCCCCTATGGCGGTTACCTTATATTTAACCCCACCGATATCTAACGATGAAGGTACACTTACTTCTGTTAAATCCCCATCATACTTAGTTATTTTTGCAGTATTTCCGCTCGTGGAACTTGTATATTCGTACTCAAAACCATCATCGGTTTTCAATGTACCATTTAGAAGGTTGGTGTATTTTACTTTGGCCTTTGCCTTTGTTCCGTTTGGAATATTAACTCCTGCAATTATTATGGCGACCGCTATTACAACGGATATAACCTTGTTTACATTTTTATAAAAAATCATACACTACCCTCCTATTACTGTCACAATAAACCGGAACCACTTAATCTTAACCTTCTTCCTGATTGGCTAAGTACCTCTTGCCCTTATTTTTCTTCCTGATTGGCTAAGTACTACTTAATATTAACCTTCTTCTCCTTGCTCCAGGCTCACTCCCTGCTTCATATCCAATTCCCGGAATTCCGGTAATCGCTATGGCCGTCTCCATTACAAATGCCATAACAAATCTCACATTCTTTCTCATAATCAACCTCTAAAAGATCATATAAAACTTTCCTTAATTATTCCATCAATTATATCACTTATTACACCGGTTTGCATACCCTGAAATTTTAGCACATTTCAAACATGTTAATTACACCTTTATCACTTATCACACCGGTTTGCATACCCTAGATTTTTAACTCACGATATTTTAACAATGTATATAAATAAAAGAGCTGACTCTTTTAAAAAAGCCGGCTCACCTTAACCATTTAATTCAACATTTAATTAAAAATTCCCGTTGAACCTGACCCAAAAAATGAGTCATGATTGCAACGGGATTATCGATTTTTACTGATTCAAAAAGCCTTACTTAAGCCGATTTTCGGCTATCAACTGAATATATTGATTTTTGTTACATTTTGATTGTTTTCTTGGTCGACCAGGCTCCGTACACTTTTTTACCGTCTATATTCTTAAATGCTCTTACTCTAATAAAGCATTTCTTGCCGTCAAACTTCTTCAAATTGATTGTAAACTTGGTCTTGTTTGTTGTCTTGGATTTTACTCCTGCTTTCTTACCCTTGAAACTCTTA
>JAILOA010000209.1 GCA_024691065.1 Lachnospiraceae bacterium
ACCTAAAAGGATCCGCTACAGCAAAAGAATTTAATGTAAATGCAGCTGCCTCGGAGAACGAAATTGATATAGATGCAACTGCCACAGCAAGAGAATTTGATGTAAATCTAACCGACACCAAAGGTCAACCGGTTACTGATAGCCAATCACAAAATGTTTCGGCAGATTCTACATTATTAACAGATGGCCGAAAGTTTTATCGAATCAACTCAGCGGGAGGTCCAAAGCCTTATGAATCCTGTCCTTATACTGATTTAGATGTCAGGAACACATCATTAAGAGCTGCATTAAAATCAGCAAACCGAAATACGAATAATGAAGGCATTTCTGATTCATCCCCGGAAAAGCCTACAAATGTAGCGGATGATACTAATGTTAAGGATAAGACAGGCATTTCTGATTCATCCCCGGAAAAGCCTACAAATGTAGCGGATGATACGAATATTAAGGATAACGCAGGCCTGTACGACCTTTGTGACAAGGCTGATTTTTTCGAGCAGATTTTAGTTGGACTCAGAAATTTAACACGGTAAAATAAAGTCACACCTCTAAGCTACAAATGTGAATGTGAGACGAAAACATCGGTGAAGGTATAGGAAATTTCAAAGCAAGAAGTGCCCTGAATTATTAGCAAGTAAAGAAGCGGACCAGGGAATATCATTGACAATATATTTTGTAATCCATGTCCATTAATTATTATATTCACCAAAATCAAGTATATAAGCGGACCAAGGAATATCATTGACAATATATTTTGTAATCCATTTCCATTAATTTTTATATTAACCAAAATTAAGATGGCGGCAATACCTCGTAATCCGAAGTATTACCGCCTCTTAATGCTTTATGAAAGAAGATATATAAAATTATTTAATTATAACCTTTTTTACTAAACTCCATTTTCCGAAAACCTTCTTACCATTGGATATCTTGAAAGCTCTGACTCTTACAAAATATTTGATACCACTTTTAAGTTTCTTTATACTACACTTATTCTTTTTTACAGTTTTTATTGATTTGCCCTTCTTAAATTTCTTATCTTTTGCAAGCTGTATCTGATATCCTTTTACTTTCTTGATTTTCTTAAATGTTACGTTCATAGTGCCTTTTTTCTTGCTTACTACCTTTAATTTAGTTACCCTTGCAGGCTTTGTAACTTTCTTATTACCTGATGTAGTAGTTTGTGCAGTTGTATTTACTGCTGCTTTGGTTACAGCGGAAGATGTTACAGCAGAAGATGTTGATGTCTTTGTAGTTGAATTTGGCACTGCTGTTTCGCTTTGACAGGCTGGTTTTGTTGACTCACCCGGTTTATCACTTGAATCAGGCTTATTACTTGCATCTGCATCATCAGGTTTTGCGCTTGCATCTGGTTTTGCGCTTGCATCTGGTTTTGCACTCTCGTCTGCATCACTTGGATTTGCTGAATCGTCAGGATTTGCGCTTGCATCGGCATCACTTGGATTTGCGCTTGCATCCGCAGAACCCGGCACTTCACTTCCTTCAGGGTTAGCACTTGTATCCGCATCGCCCGGAACTGCGCTTGCATCCGCATCGCTTGGATTTGCGCTTGCATCCGCACCACCTGGTACTGCACTTCCCTCAGGCTTTGCGCTTGCATCGGCATCTCCCGGCACTGCACTTCCTTCCGGATTTGCATCGGCACCACCTGGCACTGCACTTCCCTCAGGATTTGCGCTTGCATCCGCACCACCTGGCACTGCACTTCCCTCTGGATTTGCGCTTGCATCCGCAGAACCCGGCACTGCACTTCCCTCTGGATTTGCGCTTGCATCCGCACCACCCGGTACTGCACTTCCCTCTGGATTTGCGCTTGCATCGGCACCACCTGGCACTGCACTTCCCTCTGGATTTGCACTCGCATCAGCACCACCCGGCACTGCACTTTCCTCTGGATTTGCACTTGCATCTGCAGACCCCGGCACTGCACTCTCACCTGCGTCGCCCGGATTTACTGACTCTTCCGGCTCTCCTGTCTCTTCAGGCTCAGTTGCCTCCACTATCTCAAATACAGCCGAATTAGAAGCAGGTAAATAATTTTCGGTTTCCGGCAAAGAAATCTTTGCATTGTATTTACCAATTTCTGTCGGAACTGTCGAAGTATATTTGCTATCATCCTCGTCTACAGACTTGTATTGAATCTCGAAAGCTGCATTATCCGAATTAAAATTCTCACTAAATACAGGCTCACCGGGCTCTTTTCCGAATTCCCAGTTTTCCATCGTAAAACTAAAATCACCCTTAGCTTTTTTAATCGTAAATGTAGTCTCCGCTTCGGTTCCATTGTAATCAATTGTTTCTATAACCTTAGCTCTCAAAGTATATACACCCGCTTTGGTAGGGATTCCAGGAACAAACTCACCGGAACCCGAAGCACTGTCCGATGCATTTACACCGGAACCCGAAGCACTGTCCGATGCATTCCCGGCGTCGCCTACATTTTTCTTATACTCGTAGGTAACAGGACCTTCCCAAACTTCATCATTAATTTTTAATTCAGGCTTATTAGGCTCATCACCGTAAGTCCAACCTTCAATGGAAAGCGACGAAGACTTTATCGGCTCTCTGATTGTCACCTCAACAGTTCTCGTATCTGTAATCTGGTCACCATCCAACATCAAGAAATAACTAACCGTATATTTGCCGGGATAATCAACCGTCGGAATCGCAACAGAACTTATGCCTTTCATTACACTGTACAAAACCTTTGCCCCTTCCACAGCGGGAACTCCGGCAGTAACAAGAGGCTGTCCCTTCCCTTCAAAAGTTGCATTGAGAGGTTGAGGTTCTTCCTTAAATGGATTTGCAGTAATTTCAAAATCTGTCTCTAATGTTGCAGAAGTAAAATTCTTACTCTCTTTACATTCCACCTCAACAATGTATTTACCTTCTTTAGTAGGTATATCTGTGGTTTTGGACTCAATAATCTTTTCATCATTATTATCAAGGGCATAATAATAATCAGTATGCTCTATATCAGTTAGTTCACAATCATTCCAATATATTCTAATCTCTTCAGGGTTATCTCCCTCAGCCCAATCAGATAAATAGATCTCAGATTCTGAAGTGTTAGCCTTGTGAATATTAATTTCTACTTCACCACTTTTTTGAAAATAGTTTTTTTCTTTTGAAGTACGATAATAAAACTTATAAGTTCCTGCATCCGCTGCGCTAGGAATCTCGGTGGAGTAATTTACTCCATCCAGGCTATATTCCACTATACCATTAAAATCACCAACCGGATAATTATATACAAACTCATGTTCATTACCATCATAATCAAAATCCAAATCACTAGGTGCACTATTGTAAGGACTTGCTTCATATATCTGATAATCAAATGTAGCTGACTCTTCCCAATAGTACGGTGTTTCCTTTACTGTAACCCTTAATGTATACTTTCCGGCATCTTTCGGAATATTTGTAGTATAATTGTCATCACTGTCTTCTGATTCCTTAAATTCATAAATTATATCGGCATTTCCGGGATTAGATTTTTCATCTAAATGAAAAAACCAATTTATATTATCATCTACATCTATTCCATATTCATAATCTTCTATTTCTCCACTGACATCATAATCAGCAGTTGCAATTTTAGCACTCATATGTTGTATTTCAGTGCCTTCCCAATCTTCACACTCTAATACCTTATAATAAACATTATAAGTTCCGGCAGCATCGTATTTAGGTATTTCTTCGGAAAAATATGTTCCGTCCAAACTGTAAACCAGATTTGCACCTTCTATGTCAGTACTTCCCGGTGTAATAAGCTCTTGCTTTTTCCCATTATAGAAAAGCTTTTTGGCTACAGGCGCTGTAATCTGAGGTACCGGCTTCTTCAGATCTAAGATGATCAGCAAATCCTCGGCAGTCATTGCACTTGCACTGTCCGCCGGACCCGCTGTAAATAACATTGATGCAGCAAGCATTACACTTGCTATACGCCTTTTAAAATGTTTTCTCATGTTTACGTAATCTCCTTTTGTTAAAATAATATGCCCTTTTGTTTAAATTAAATACAACTATTGTAATAAAATACGGTGTTTAGAAACATCCGCATATAACTTAAACATAGAATATTTATTTACGTTTAGAAGTATATAACTAATTATGATTTTTTACACCCATTTTTACGTAATTGTCGAATTTTTTACCTAATTATTGAATTTTTCCTTGAATTCCATCGGATAAACTGCAAAGCAGTTTATCCTTTGGGAGAATAGCCGATTTACATGCTTATTTAATTCAGGCATCTTGGCTATTCTCCTGCTTGCTTTTATCTTCCTAGCGCACTCCGCAAATAGACTGGGATTCGGAATTTTTCCACTTTCCAGTACTTTTTCTTGCTTCACCTTCCTGCTTGCTTCCCGCAAATGGACTGGGATTTGCAATTTTTGCGTTTTCCAGTACTTTTTCTTGCTTTATTCTCCTGCTTGCTTTCCTCAAAAGTACTGGGATTTGCAATTTTTGCGTTTTCCAGTACTTTTCTGTGCTTCACCTTCCTGCTTGCTTCCCGCAAAAGTACTGGAATTCGGAATTTTTCCGTTTTCCAGTGCTTTTTCTTGCTTTTATCTTCCTAGCGCAGTCCGCAAATGGACTGGGATTCGGAATTTTTCCACTTTCCAGTGCTTTTTCTTGCTTTTATCCTCCTAGCGCACTCCGCAAATGGACTGGAATTCGGAATTTTTCCGCTTTCCATCGGATAAACTGCAAAGCAGTTTATCCTTTGGGAGAATAGCCAATTTACCTGCTTATTTAATTCACGCATCTTGGCTATTCTCCTGCTTGCTTTTATCCTCCTAGCGCACTCCGCAAATAGACTGGGATTCGAAATTTTTCCGTTTTCCATCGGATAAACTGCAAAGCAGTTTATCCGATGAATTCACAAAAAATTCAAGCTTAATCCAAAATTGACACATTTTTTTCAAGGTTAATTCAAGGTTATTATAATATAATCG
>JAILOA010000210.1 GCA_024691065.1 Lachnospiraceae bacterium
AAATCATCATCTCCATCAACCGGAATGTACGATGCCTTAGCATAATCCCTATCGGAATTTATTCTCCGGTCAAGAATTGTTCTCCCTTTAGGTGATGGTATCAAATCAAAATGTAATTTACTCTCAACTACCGTCCCGGGATTAACCTCCATCGTAAACTCGACAGGCTCATTAAAATTCTCATTGACCGCATCACATATCCTTCTTATGTCATCACCGAGAATACTGGGCGTTCCGCCACCGATAAACACCGTATAAAGCGAATAATCTGCCGTGAAGGCAGATATCGCTTTTATCTCTTTTATTAAAGATTGTATGTATTTTTCCTTTATTCCCCTGCATTCAGCCATCGGAAACGACAAAAAATCGCAATAAAAGCACTTACGAACACAGAAGGGAATATGTATGTATAGAGAAATCTTATCTTTATTACGCATAAACCTCCCCCGGAGAATTGCACGAAGTGCAATTCTCTGAAAGTTGGAAACACAAAGTGTTTCCAACTTTTTTAGTCCTCCGAATCCAACTTCAACACGCTCATAAACGCACTTTGCGGAATCTCAACCGAACCGAATTGTCTCATTCGCTTCTTACCTTCCTTCTGCTTTTCGAGAAGCTTACGCTTTCTGCTTATATCACCACCGTAACATTTAGCAAGCACGTCCTTACGCATAGCCCTTACAGTCTCACGCGCAATAATCTTACTTCCGATTGCCGCCTGAATCGGAATCTCGAAAAGCTGTCTCGGAATCTCCTTCTTAAGCTTCTCACACATCTTACGTCCTCTCTCGTAAGCCGTATCAGCATGCACGATAAAGGACAATGCATCAATTTCCTCATGATTAACCAATATATCAAGCTTCACAAGTTTGGCAGGTTCATACCCCTTAAACTCGTAATCAAGCGATGCATAACCCCTCGAACGGGATTTAAGCGCATCAAAGAAATCATATATTATTTCATTTAATGGCAGGTCATACTTAAGAAGAGCTCTGGTCTCCTCCAGATATTCCATACCAAGATAAACACCACGTCTCTCCTGACAAAGAGTCATAATCGCACCGACAAACTCTGTTGTAACCATGATTTCCGCAGAAACCACAGGTTCCTCCATATGCTCAATTTCCGAAGGATCAGGCATATTGGAAGGATTCGTAACCTCAAGCATATCGCCATTTGTCTTGTAAACATGATAAATAACACCCGGCGCCGTAGTAACCAGATCCAGATTGTACTCTCTCTCAAGTCTTTCCTGTATTATTTCCAAATGTAGCAACCCAAGGAAACCGCATCTGAAACCAAAACCAAGTGCAATCGATGTCTCCGCCTCAAAATTAAGCGACGCGTCATTTAACTGAAGCTTTTCAAGCGCATCCCTTAAATCCGGATACTTTGCACCATCGGCAGGGTAAAGCCCGCAGTAAACCATTGACTGAACCTGCTTATAGCCCGGAAGCGCCTCTGTACAAGGATTTCCCGCAAGAGTCACGGTATCACCCACTCTGGTATCCTGAACATTCTTAAGACTCGCTGTTATATAACCAACCATGCCGGCTGACAATTCATCCGCAGGAATAAATCTTCCCGCTCCAAATATACCAACCTCAACAACCTCGGCCTTTGCTCCGGTTGCCATCATAAGGATCTCATCGCCCCTCTTGACTTGTCCGTCAAAAATCCTGCAGAAAATAATTACACCCTTATAGGAGTCATATAATGAATCGAAGATAAGCGCCTTTAGCGGTGCATTTTCATCTCCGTCAGGTGCAGGAATCTTCTCCACAATCTGCTCTAAGACCTCCTCGATATTGGTACCGAGCTTAGCTGAAATAAGCGGAGCGTCACCCGCATCGATTCCGATTATATCCTCAACCTCTTCCTTAACCCTGTCAGGATCGGCACTCGGAAGATCGATTTTATTGATAACCGGCATAATCTCAAGATTGTGGTCAATCGCAAGATAGCAGTTCGCGAGAGTCTGCGCCTCAACGCCCTGAGCCGCATCCACTATAAGAATTGCGCCCTCACAGGCCGCCAGACTTCTTGACACCTCATAATTAAAGTCAACATGCCCCGGAGTATCAATCAGATTGAAAATGTATTCTTCTCCGTTTTTTGCCTTATATATTATTCTAACAGTCTGCGCCTTTATGGTTATTCCACGTTCACGCTCAATATCCATATTATCAAGCACCTGCGCCTGCATTTCCCTTTCGGTAAGTGCTCCCGTCTTCTCGATAATTCTATCGGCCAGGGTTGACTTACCATGGTCAATATGCGCTATAATACAAAAATTTCTAATGTTAGATTGCTTATTACTCATTTATTTTCCCCTTAATTCCGGAAATTCATATTTTAAAAATATATTTTACAAATGCAACTTACAAATGCTTCTTACAAATGTATCTTACAAATGCATCTTACAAATACTTCTTACAAATGCATCTTACAAATACTTCTTACAAATGTATCTTACAAATGCTTTTTACAAATACTTCTTACAAATGTATCTACAAATGCACCTTACAAATGCAACACCAAATCCTTACCTGCAGGCTCATAAGCCCTGTATTTTATACCTGCACTCTTCATCATTCTCTTTGCGGCAATGGTACTGCTTGTATCGGCATATTTGTCACTGAGATAAATAACCTCTTTGATGCCTGCCTGAATAAGCGCCTTGGTACACTCATTACAAGGGAACAATGTAGTATAAATATGCGCTCCCTTTAAGTCACTTCCGGCATAATTAATGATGGAATTTAACTCTGCATGACATACAAATAAATATTTATTATCCAGATCATCCGAATTATCTCTGTCCCATGGATAATCATCATCCGAACAACCGGCCGGCATTCCGTTGTATCCAACCGACAAAATCTTATTATCCTGACCTACTATGCAAGCTCCGACTCTGGTATTGGGATCCTTGCTTCTCTCTGCTGAAAGAAGCGCAATCCCCATAAAATATTCGTCCCATTTAATATAATCATTTCTCTTCATAATTTCCCCCAAACTATAAGATGCAATGATACCTTGCACAAAAAATCTGTGTAACAAAAGATATGTGTAACAAAAAACCGTGTAACAAAAATCTGTGTAACAAAAATCTGTGTAACAAAAAATCTGTGTAACATAAAATATGTGTAACAAAAAAATCTGTGTAACAAAAGAAAGGGACACCTCACACCTTAGGCGTCCCTTCCTTACGTTTATAATTCGTTTATTAATCTAACTTATTAACTGCAAGTGTAAGTCTTGAAATCTTTCTTGAAGCTGTCTTTGCATGAAATACGCCCTTTGATTTAGCCTTTGAAATAATAGATGTAGCATTCTTAAGAGCTGCCTCTGCCTCTGCTTTATTACCATCTTCAATTGCTGCGTATACTTTCTTTACAGCTGTCTTAACACAAGACTTAACTGCTTTATTTCTCTCAGCATTTCTGCGATCTACAAGAATTCTTTTCTTAGCTGACTTGATGTTTGCCATCGTCATACCTCCATAAAAAATATAATCTTAGTTTATTATTCAATGTAACGAAGCCGGACACGGAACAACTCGTCACACATTTACTAATAATAGTCTAATTTTTAAAAACTGTCAACAAAAAATATTAAAATCAACTTTCAAAAATATATAATTTATATCATATTAATCAAATGAAGCCGCCCTCAATCAAAATCATGAAAGCAAGTCCTATACATTCAAATTACAAATCAGTCAAACTATAGTTAGGAGCTTCCTTGGTAATATGAATATCGTGTGGATGGCTTTCCTTCAATGATGCGGAAGAAATCTTTACAAACTGTGAAGTTTCCTGAAGTGTCTTGATATCCTTAGCTCCGCAGTAACCCATACCTGAACGGATACCACCGATAAGCTGGAATACGGTATCTTCAACTGTTCCCTTGTAAGCAACTCTACCCTCAACACCTTCAGGTACAAGCTTCTTGGCATTCTCCTGGAAGTAACGGTCCTTACTGCCGTTTTCCATAGCAGCGATTGATCCCATTCCTCTGTAAACCTTATATTTACGACCCTGGAAGAGTTCGAATTCTCCAGGACTTTCGTCACAACCTGCAAATATACTACCCATCATGCAGACATTTGCACCTGCTGCAAGAGCCTTAGTCATATCACCTGAATACTTGATACCACCGTCAGCAATGATTGGAATATCGTACTTCTTAGCTACTTCATAACAATTCATAATAGCTGTAACCTGAGGTACACCGATACCTGCAACTACACGTGTAGTACAGATAGAACCAGGTCCTATGCCAACCTTTACGCAGTTAACACCTGCTTTGATAAGAGCCTCTGTAGCTGATGCTGTTGCAACATTACCGGCAATAATCTGAAGATCAGGATAAGAACTTCTTACATCCTTAACTACTCTAAGAACATTAGCGCTATGGCCATGTGCTGTATCGATTACAATACAGTCAACCTTGCGCTTTACCAAAGCATCTACTCTGTCGAGAATATTTGCAGTAACGCCTACACCTGCACCACAGAGAAGACGTCCCTGTGAATCCTTTGCAGAATGTGGATACATAATCTGCTTCTCAATATCCTTAATAGTAATAAGACCTGTGAGATTTCCTTCATCATCTACGATTGGAAGCTTTTCCTTTCTTGCCTCAGCAAGAATCTTCTTAGCTTCATCTAATGTAATTCCACTCTTAGCTGTTACAAGCCCTTCGGAAGTCATGGACTCTTTTATCTTCTTTGTAAAATCTGTCTCAAACTTTAAATCACGGTTTGTAATAATACCTACAAGCTTTCTACCCTCTGTAATAGGCACACCTGAAATTCTGAATTTTGCCATAAGTTCATTAGCATCGGCAAGTGTATGCTCCGGTGATAAAAAGAAAGGATCTGTGATAACACCATTCTCAGAACGCTTAACCTTATCAACCTCATCAGCCTGAGCCTCGATTGACATGTTCTTATGAATAATACCGATTCCACCCTGACGTGCCATAGCAATAGCCATTCTGTTCTCGGTAACGGTATCCATGCCGGCACTCATCATAGGAATATTTAATTTAATGGTTTGTGTGAGATTAGTTTCCAAAGACACTTCATTAGGAATAACCTCGGAATATTGTGGTACCAAAAGCACGTCGTCAAAGGTAATTCCATCTTCAATAATAGTAGCCATGTTCTCCTCCTTAGATAACAACTAAATACAGATAAATGTTTCTTTTCTTATTAATTATTTTTTTAGATTTTGACAAGTATAACGCAACAAACAAAAAGTGTCAACCCTATAAAAAAGTATGTTTTTATAAAAAAAATATAAACATTTTACAGAGATTTTTTTGCTGATGTATATCAAAGTGAGCTACTCGGCAATTGAATTACCGAGGAGTCCCGCTTAGGTATTCTAAAGTCCTCTACTATTGTACGCACTTTTACTGAATTTTTCAACAAAAAAGTGCCGACTGACATAATAAATCAATCGGCACATACTTATTTCGATATTTATCTTTACGGATTTTTAAGGAAACAAATTGAATTCTCAACTATATTAATGATAAAATTCTGTCTTTACTTTAAATGGTGATTTATCTTTCATTTCCTTAAGTAATGTTTCATCCGGTGTGAATTTCACGCTGTAATTACCTGACTCACCGCCGTTTACAACTATTACATAATGCTTCTGATCTTCTCTGTTGGATGAGAAATTCTTTGGTTTAAGATTTTTATAAGAGTCTAAATCATGGGAATTTTCCTCAGCTACTACTATTGCATTTTCCAAATCGACTCTTGCCATATTCTTTCTGCTGTTTCCTGCAATAATTCTGTCAAAATCTATCTGACCGTCTACATATACGTATTCGTACTCGATTTTTACAGGTGGCAAAAACCAAATTAATACTACATCAATTATCAAAAAAATTATGAATAATCCCGGATTTTGTAAGAATATTCCAAGTCCTATTACAAGGAGAATCGCTGCGACTGCTACCATGAAATAGCGTAGGAATATCTTTCCTTTCGGTACTTCTACCTTTACTAAAGTGTCTGAATATGAACCTTCATTCATGTTGTACTCTCCTTGTGTTTTTTATTTAAAATCCTTCGGCTTTTGAACTAAAAGCTTACCGCAAGA
>JAILOA010000238.1 GCA_024691065.1 Lachnospiraceae bacterium
AGGTTACAATTTAATAAAATCATCAACCCTCGATATATCCAAAAGAAAAAGCGAACTCACTTTATCGAAAATTAAACATTCCGTCGCTTTGTCTTTAAAAGATATTGAAGTTGAAAACTATCATAAAGTGAAGACTTTAACCTTCAATATCTTTGGCTATATAATCCTCAATAAAGAACATGATTCCTATGATTACCACCATAACAAGCGCCATGATGATTGCGGCCGCGGACAGCTTTTGGTAATCAAGACTTCTGAATGTATTATTCATAAAGTGCTGTAACATATACAAGCTACTAAACGGATAATCACCGGTCAAAAGATATATTTCTCTAAATACCTTAAATGAATTGACTAAAGATAATAAACTTACAAAGAATATTGTTGAAGAAAGATATCTAAGCTTGATCTTTCTAAACAATGTAAAGTTTCCGGCATATTCCATCTGGAATACTTCTATTACATCCTGTGGAATGGAATTAAGAGCCGACATAAATAATATCATGTTATAACCCAGATTCTTCCATAAAAACAGAATCATTATGACAACCTGGGAGAAAGATGTTTGGAACCAGTCAAGTGGCTGTCCGCCAAATGCTTTCATAAGTTCATTTATGGAACCATTGTTATCAAATAAAACTCTCCAAATAAGGACTATGGATGCAACCGGAACCATCAACGGACTTAAAAAGAATGTACGGAATGTACTTTTGTACGGTATATTCTTCTCAAGTAACAATGCCATAAGTAACGAAACTATAACAACCCCCGGCACAGATAATAATGAGAAAATCAGAGTGTTTTTGGCAGCTATTCCAAACGCCTTATTGGATAATACATGTTTAAAATTATACAACCCAACAAAATTCTGATTAATTGGATCATCAATTACGGAATAATAAATAACTATCAGAAACGGTATCACGAAAAATACCAGGACTCCAAGTAAACTGGGTAACAGGAAAAGGAAGCTTTGTAATCTTTCCTTCATTCCTTCCCTTTTTAAAAATTTAAACTTCATAAAATACTCCTTTTTAATGTCAACATTGATGTTTTACATGTTTTCATTTACATATATTGATACTCTGTTTTGAATTACTATACAGGTTTCATCAACATCTTTATATCCATTAAAGTACTTTTTAACTTCCTCGGAAATAATATCCGAAATTTTAGGATCAACAACTATATATCTTTCTCCTGTATCTATCAAATCCATAAACTGATCGACTTCTTCCTGGGTAACCGGTCTTAAAGGAATCGAAATATTTCCTGTGGAAAACTCACCCTGAACAGGTTTGTGTTTATTACCATATTTGTCAGTATATTCTTCCTCTGTCATATAACCTTTAACAAACTCTTCCATAACATCTTTTCTGACAGGAAGCTGGTCATAGACACAATTTTTACCTTGGAATTCTTCGGTAAGAATTTCTTTAATAAAACTCCAGGCACCGTCTTTATCCTTACATTTGGAATAAATACCGATATTATCGTTATAATATAAACTGACACCTTTACCTTTTTCACTTGGTAAGGCAGTGTAGTTAGCATTATTCTTAAATATTGCATTAATTGCCTGTATATTTTCCAAATATCCGGAAAAATTCATATAAAGTAGCTTATCATTTTTAATAAGATCAACAGAATCAATCTCCATCATTTCATCTTCATTAAGTTCCATAGGCCTGCTGTTACAAACCTCCAGGAGTCTTTTGAAGTTATCGGAATCGAAATAACATTCTCCCTTTTTGGTATCTATAAATTCTCCGATTCTTGAAGTAACAAAAGTACTTAAAACAGAATCTTTACAATCTGCCATAAGTATTTTTTCATCCTCATCCAAATTATCAATTACATCAAAGAATTTATCATAATCTATGATTCCATCTCCTACCTTATCCTTACTTGCTACATTTGTATCAAAGCTAAAGCTGTAACCAATTGTATGGATTTTACCTCTGGTTTTGAAGCCTTCATAAACACTGTCAATAAAAACATCTTTACCTAAATCTTTATCCTTTTCTATGTAAGGCTCAAGATCAATAAGACCATCCTTATTTAAAAATGTATCCATACTATATCCCTTGAAATTAATAATGTCAGGGCAATCACCGGATGCAACCATATCATTCAAAACCATTTCGGACGTATCATCCGGTCCGCCGGCAGTAGATAAGTCGATATATAACACTTTATAGTCTTTACTTTTTCTGTTAAAATCAACAATTGCCTCCTTAATAACAGGGTCTTCATTCATAGTGGCAAATGTAAGCTTAGTCTTTTTGGCATCCGCATCATCATCACCTTTTGTAAGGGTATAAAATCTATCAGTTTCATTTTCGAATTGATAACAAATAGCATTCTTTTCATCATAGAAACAAAAATTAATATCACCAACCTTATTAAAGTTGGAATTAATATAATCCAGAAAAACTTTTTGCTTGCCATCTTTTGTAACACCGAAAATAGTCTGATAATCATACTCCAGGAAGACATATTCACCGATACCGTTAAGCAAACCTTCCATACCATCATGTAAATCATAAGGTTCACTTAATTTCATCTTATCAAAATCAAAGAAACAATATTTATTAACTAAGTTATCATCAACACTCACACAATAACTGGCTACAGGACTACCGGTATTATCAAGCACAAAATTGTTTAAATAATCTACATCTTCTACCATAAGAAGATCTGCCTTTTCAAGATTAGCATCAGTTCTTACTACAACATTATCAAATGTAAAAAACAATTCACCTTTGGAATTAAATAAAAAACCGCTGATTCCAGCATTTTTATTATTAAGCTTTTCTTTTTTGAATTTTTTGTCAAGTTCGACGGAATTTTCTAAATTTAATTCTTTATCATATGTATAAATTTTATAGATAGTTTCTTCAGCACTATCAATAGCTTCGACAGAATAAACTTTATCGTCTACAATCTGAGTTGTCTGGGTTCTGCCTTCTGTTTGCGTTTGTGCCTTGATTTCATGTGTTTTGGCATCAAATAAATACAAATTATCATTCGGTGCCATCATATATTCATCGTCGAGTGGAACCGAAGCCGAAACAGCTATCAAATCTTCACTTGAAGATAACGATCCCGAAACAACGCTTCCTTCGGTTTCAAGCTCCAAATCTTCAAAATTAAAAACACCACCTTTAACTACCTTACTTGATGCACCTTTACCATCAAATCGGTTTTTCCCGCAGCCGACACTGAACAGGCAAAGAGTAAGACAAAACATCAAAAGACCACCTTTGGTCAAATTGCAAAACACGGATCGTTTTACTGCTCCCATTTTTAAGAACATAATTATGCCTCCATATATATTTGTCTAGCAATAAAAAAAACTACAATATATAAAATGCCCCGAAAAGCCCGTAAATCTTGAAAATATTTAAGTTGGAATATGATGAAAAAAATTAAATTTACGTTTAATATATTGTAGAATTATTCACACGAAAAAAATTATATCATATAAAAAAAAAGGTTTCAACAAAATATACCCATTTTTTTGTTACGAAACCTTTAAATTTTTGTCAAAAAAGTGTCAAATTTCCGACAATTTTATGTTTTTTATAATTTCAAAGTAATTTTCAAATGTTTTTTTACAGCAAAGTGGATTTTCTATGGTAATATTACCCGTTCTTAAACCTGTTAATGTAAATGACATAGCAACACGATGATCATTATAGGTATTTACCACACCACCGGTTATATTACCGGGATATATTTTCACACTTGTTTCTCCCTCTTCCACTTTAATTCCGATTTTTTCCAGTTCATTTTTTATAACAGAAATTCTGTCTGACTCCTGTTTTCTAATATGGCCGATACCGGTAATTTCTACAGGTGAGTCACAAAACGGAGCGATTGCCGCAAGCGTCAATGCCTGATCAGAAAAATCCGACATAGAAACTGTGATTCCTTTTAATGCGCCTCCCTCAGGACCTTTAACAATTATCTCATCATCATAAATAATCTCACATCCCATATTCTTTAGCACATCCA
>JAILOA010000254.1 GCA_024691065.1 Lachnospiraceae bacterium
ATATTTTCGGTTATTTTATCCAGTTCCTCCTGAGTAACAGATATGTCATATACATCAATATCCAAAAGTTCCTGCAAGATATTTCCGTTTTCATAATCATCAGGATTGTACGAAGAAGCCTCCTCTACTGCCTCATAATAATCCGAAAAATCAAGGGACCAATTCTTAGTCTGCTCATCTATCCAGGCAATCCTTGTTTGATATCTGTCCAATATTAAATTTCTTACTCCATATACATTTGTTGACGTTTTAGTTCCCCATCTTTCACAGTCCTTAACCCAGGACTCACTTAATGAATCAGCATATTTAGCCAGATATGTATCGGAAGCTTCTTTTAATTTTTCATAAATATCTCTATGTTTTTCAAATTGATTTCTATATGCTTTTTTAAAGTCACTTCTCCAAAACAATTTCTCTGAATAATTCAAATTAATGTTTGTATGTGTGGCTGCCCATTCGTTGATATTGCCACCGTAATCCCCATCATAATCCCAGGTTGGGCCCATTTGAAGCTTACTGTCCGAACTCTTTCTGTAATAATAAGTATTGGAACCATAGACATCAATACTTTGTAAATAATCCTTGGCTAAAAACCATGAAGCAAACGAATTTACATCTATATAATCCAAATAATCCGAAGTGTCTTTATTTAATTCAACCAAAAGTTGTTCCATATAATCTTTGGTATCGGCTATTCTCTGCTCTGTCAAATCTTCAGTATCAGGTGATTTAAATGTATAGCCCAAAGCCACTTGCTGGTAAGCGGTCTTAAAGTAAACATCGGCATTCCACCAATATGCATCAGTCTCTATCATAAATCCCGAGTTATCAAAATTTAGTTCCTTTACCATAGTATCAGCTGCCTGAGCCAACACATAGCATCCTCTGTAATCACCATTTACTTCGAGATTAACATATTGGAATTGTGGTTGCCATTCCATACCACAAAACTCCGAAGCCATATTACTCATTAAATATCTTAAATTCGTTCCGCAGGAAAGTAAAATCCACTTTTTGTTTCCTTTTCCCTCGCAAAAATCAAATGTTTTTTTCTTTTCAAATTTTAAAGTAAAACCTTTTTTTGCATAATAGGCAGAGGTATTACCACGTACTTTTATTTTTGCAGTTTCATCAACAATTACTTCTTCCGTGGAATCATAATATTTAACATCGCAAGCAACATAATTATTATTTGTGATTGATGAACCCATACAACCTGCAGGATGTCCTACAACATCATAAGTCGGATCTTCCCCCGTCTCGGTAACAACCTTAATTGTCGGTATTTTAAGTGCTTCTATCTGTCCTGACTCTTCCGCTCCTGCAACAATTGAATTTCCTAATAATAAAAGTAGTAACAATAGTAACTTAAAACTCCCCTTGGAATATTTCTTCATATAACAAAGACTCCCTTCAAAATAATACGCTTTATTTACCTTAGTATGTATCTTTTAAATTTATATATTACTTTAAGTTTTATTTAATCCTTTTATAAACCTTTTTTATAAGCTTAAGGTTATTCTTTTTATTTTTACCCTTAATCTTTATAGTCTTCTTACATCCCTTAAATGCTTTCTTTTGAACCTCTTTTAATTTTCCTTTTATTTTTAATCTCTTTAACTTTTTACAGTTTGCAAAACATTTTTTAGGGATGCAGGTAATGTATTTATTTAGGATAACCTTCTTAGCCCCGGCCTTTTTAAACGCCTTTTTATCAAGCGCTGTAACCCTGAATGTAATGGTAGCACAGGTAGTACCTTCTCCTGCGTTACCATTGGCACCTACACTCGCATTTCCTACTGTATTATCAATAAAAGTTATATTGTCATTAGAAATCACCTTACCATTTGTAAATGTAACCTCTCCTGTTTCAGGAACCTCAAGTTTCTTCGCCTTTAACCCCTCACCGGTTAGGCCCGTAACCTTTACAAAATAAATCTTTTTGTTTTCATATATGGTTCCGGTATCTGCAAATACAATATTACCTTCTTCGACAATATCAATAATCTCATACTTAAAGTAACCTTGCTCAAATTCGTCACCTATGCCTATTACACCTGCCTGGGAAGCTACGTTACCCATGTTTGTATTACCCGGATTTGCGTTACCCGTGTTTGAGGTATTAGCGCCGGTTGCCGCGCCCTGATTTGGTACCTGGGCAGGTTCCGGAGCCGGTGTTACTTCTGTAGAACCTGGTTGTTCCGGATTAACAGGCTTCTCCGTTTCCTCTACAGCAACACCACTTGCAGCCTCTGTTTCTTTAGGTTTGCTTGATATTTCAGGTTTTTCGGTATCTTTAGGAACTTCGGTCTTTACCGGTGTATCAGTTTCAGCCACTGCAGTTTCTACCGGTTTCTCCGTTACAACTCCGGGAGTTTCAGATGGCCTAG
>JAILOA010000255.1 GCA_024691065.1 Lachnospiraceae bacterium
ATATTTTCGGTTATTTTATCCAGTTCCTCCTGAGTAACAGATATGTCATATACATCAATATCCAAAAGTTCCTGCAAGATATTTCCGTTTTCATAATCATCAGGATTGTACGAAGAAGCCTCCTCTACTGCCTCATAATAACCCGAAAAATCAAGGGACCAATTCTTAGTCTGTTCATCTATCCATTCATTTCTTTTTCTGTATTTTTCGATTAAAGACTCTAACTCGGTTTTTACATTTAATGCTGAAGTCCCCCATCTGTCAGCATTCTTATTCCACGATTCCTGCAATGAAGTGCCATATGAATCGATATAATTTTCCGCTGATTCCTTAATTTTTTCATATATACTTCTGTTTTTTTCATATTCATTTCTATATATTTTTTTAAATGAATCTCTATTAAATAAATATTCCGAATATACTAAGCCCTTTGACCTGTGAACAGCTGACCATACATTATCCTCGTCCTTATAATCATTATCAAAATCCCATGTAGGCCCCATCTGAAGCTTGCTTTCGGAATTCTTTCTGTAATAATAAATATTTGAACCCCATAAATCGATACTCAACTGATAATCCTTCGCTAAAAACCAGGAAGCAAACGAATTAGCATCTATAGCATCCATGTAATCTTCACTTGAATTAATTATTGTATTGGTAATACCAATCATATATTTTTGTGTATTAGTTATTACCTCATCTGTGAGCATTTCATCTTCAGGATGTTTAAAAGTATATGCCAATGCACCACCAATATAATTAGTCATAAACTTTATATTCTCATGCCAGGCATAAGGATCACACTCTATCATAAAACCTGTATCATCAATATCTAAATTCTTTACCATTGTATCAGCCGCTTCAACCATAACATAGGTTCCACGATAATCTCCATTCATCGTAAGATTTACATATTGAAACTGTGGTTGCCATTCAACCCCACATAATTTAGCCACCGTATTGCTTATATAAAAAGCAAGATTATCTCCCAAAGTTAGAAGAACCCACTTCTTTGTACCTTTATCTGTGCAAAAATCAAAGCCTTTCTTTTTATCAAATTTAATCATAAAAGGCTTTTTAGGATAAGTTGCGGATGTGTTTCCTCTCACCTTTATTTTAGCTGTCTCATCAACTATTTTTTCATTTTTGGAATCAATGTACTCCACATCACACACCACATAATCGTTATTAATAATACCAATGCCCGCATATCCCGATGGAGGTGTAACAAAATCACAGGTAGGGTCCTCCCCCGTCTCCGTAACTACATTTATAGTCGGAATAGAAAGCTCTTCTGCTTTGGCATCGGTCTTTCCAACACCTGAAAATAAAATTCCAACGAACATAATAATCAAAAAATTTCGAAAATATTTTTCCATAATTTTCCCTTTCACTCCAAAAAAACTATATATCCTATTACACTCTTAAACTACTACGATTAAAAATACAGCCATTTAAAAATATAATAGTATGATTTTATCACACACATCTAAAATTATCTATGATTATTTTTTAACCCTCTCCCAACATCCCGTTTTTTTCTAAAACAATACCTAAAAACAATATTTCACTTTGACACCTAAACTTTACTTAAATGAAATAATATAGTAAAATAGATAACGTATGAATATTAAACTAAAAGAGGTAACCAAATGAGTAATAAAGACAAGGTCAAAAACGCATCAACAAAAAACAAAACAAATACTTCGGCAACAAAAAATAAAAGCAAAATAAACAATTCAAGTATTATAAACGACAAAACTAATTCCAAAAATAACATAAAACCTAAAATCAGAAATTCCAACATAGAACTCCTTAGACTATTATTAATGTTTATGGTAATTATATTGCATTATAATAATTCGGATATGGGCGGAGCATTCCAATTTGCTACCGGAGATAATCTCAAAGCGTTAACAATATTTGAAGCTCTTTCCATATATGCTGTTGACTGCTTTATTTTAATTTCCGGTTACTTTATGGTAAACGCTAAAAAAAGTTCATTAAAAAAAATCTTATTACTTCTGGCCCTTGTAAGTGGTTATCAGGTTCTTGGTTATCTTGCGCTTTGTTATTCCGGGAACGGTATTTTTTCAATGGGCGGATTAATAAAGTCATTTATTCCGATTAATTGGTTTGTAACACTTTATGTTGTCCTTTTTGCTTTCGCTCCTTACATTAATGTAATGATAAATACTTTAGAAAAAAAGGAATTAGACAGGCTTTTGATTTTAACCATCTCCTTTTTTTGCATATATCCTACATTACTTGAAGGTTTGATGAGTCACACCACTCAAACCACCGAGTTCCCCGGACTTGGCACGGTTACATTGTCAGGAAGTTCCGGTGGATACACTATTGTGAATTTCTTTATGATGTACTTAATTGGTGCATATTTAAGAAAAAACGATGTTAAAAAATCAAAAATAAGTAGCTTTTTATCCTTCATTGCAGCTACTGCTCTTAATGTTTTCTTATCCTCATACTATGGAATATATACCAGCTACTCCAATGTATTTGTGGTTATCCAGGCAGTTACAATTTTTAATTTTTTCAATAGTATGAATATGGGTGAAGTAAAGATTATTAATTATTTATCAAAATCTTCATTTTCAATTTACCTGATTCATACATCCTTATTTATGATTAATGTTTTCTGGGGACCATTTAAGATTTCCGAGCATGTAAATAACGGAGTTTCAGATACGGTTAAAAATTTACTGATCAGTGTTTCTGCAATGTTTATTGTATGTTTATGTATAGATATTGTCAGACGTGAGCTTTATCACATCCTGAGGCTTTGCATTAATAAAATAAAACATGATAAAAAATAATACGACTTATCCGAATTTTACTTATGACTTTAATTTCCCTGTGAAATCCACAGTGTGATAAGTTTACATTGATAAAATATTCCAAAGGTAATATAATATTTAATCGTAATCCATTTAGTAATAATATATTATTACAGACAACAATATTTTATATATATTTGATTATACATTAAAGTTTTTATTATAGACCATCATTTATATTAATATTTTATGGTTTATAAACAAAAACCAATATTAAAAACACATTTAAGGAGTATTTTAAGATGAGAATTCTTATGATTGTTACCTGGTACAGTCCCAAGGATGCTGAGGTTATGACTGCCGGGGTTTTCCACTATGAACAGTCTATGGCATTAAAAAAATACGCCGATATGGCACTTTATTATCCTTATGATACAGATATGACCGGGCGTCTTTCCAAAAAGACCGAACATGATTTACTTACATACAGATATGGTGCTTCCGGAAGCAATCCTATATCTAAGTTTTCGGATTTACTAAATGCATCAAAAAAAGTAATTCGTGACTTTAAACCGGATATCATCCATGCTCATGTGGCGCAAGGTGCAGGCCGTCTGGCTTTGGCACTTTCCAAAGCATGCAATATTCCGTATATTGTTACGGAGCACAGTCCTATGGAGCAAAACCATTTAGATAATACTGTAACCCGTATGATGACATTTCCGGTTTATAAATTTTCAAAGGCTAATATTTGTGTATCTAAAGACTCCATGACAAGGCTTAAGGAATACTTCCCGAATTGCAAATTCCATGTCATATATAATGGAATTATTAATCCCTCAACCATAGATGATGATGGCAATAAATACAGGGTGGAGGGATACACAAATGCACTTATTACCGCAGCATTTTATGATAAATTTGTAAAGGGATATCAGTATCTCCTGCCGGCAATCAAGGAACTTAAAAATGAAGGCATTAAAATAAAGCTTCACATTTGTGGAGGTGGCGACTACTTTGATTACTATAAGCAGATGGCAGATGAACTTGAAATATCCGATTCGGTAATTTTCTACGGCCAATGTAAACGTGAACAGGTTTATTCAATAATGCGTCAGGTTGATTTTTCCATTTCCGCAAGTGAATATGAATGTTCCGGTGTCTCTGTTCAGGAAGCCCTATTTCTGAAAAATCCTATGCTTGTAACCAGATCCGGAGGTGCCAATTCTCTCGTAACCCCCGAAAATGCCATAGTTGTCGACAGAAAAAGTATTCCTGCACTTGTCGAGGGAATAAAAGAAATGATAAATAAACTTGATACATTTGACAAAGAAAAAATTGAAAAATATGCATTTTATAATTTTGAAATCGATAATGTCAGCAAAAGATATAAGAAACTGTATGAAAGAATTTTGAAGAAATAGTCTTTCATCTCCGGAACCCGGTATAAAACAAAAGCCGTATTGCTAGGCAACCTAAAGAATAAAAACCGATAACTGTAAAAAAGAACTGCATCAAAAATAACCAATGCAGTTCTTTTTTTGGACTTCTCCGGTCCTCTTTATTTATATTTTATTTCGATTCATTTTCCATAATTTGATTTATTTTTTCATTATTACCCCAAATTGCCTTCGAATCATAAGGTCTGTCAGGAAATGCACCATATTCAAGTTCAATATCAAAATTATTATCTTTGATAAATTTTTCAACTCTCTCTGAAAGTCTCATAGGTCTTCCCGAACAACAATTTATAATTCCTGTAACCTTATCCTGCAGAGCGGCAGAAACAACCTGACGGCAAAATTCATCATAATCTATAAAATCATACTGATTCTCACCTGTTGTAAACGGAAATTTCTTTTGTCCGTTTTTCTGAGCTTCGTAGATTTTTGAAAAGATTGAACATCCATGTTCCATATTTCCTACAATATAGAACCCACGTAACCACTGAAATATAAAATCTCTATCCTTCTTTAATAGTTCTATACTCTGTCTCAAAGCATTCTTGGCTACTCCGTAATTACTCTGAGGATTAGTAGGTGTATTTTCATTTATGCTTCCCTCGAAAAAACCAACCTCATGCATACTTCCCAGAACTGCCATATGTTTTAATCCACCCTCAAGCATTTTTGATAAAAACATATAATGCCCCGGAAAATCGTTTATATGATTAATTGAATTGTGCTTAAAGCCATCTCTCCACGCTAAATGAATTAAAACATCCGGTTTACCGAATGCTTCAAACGGATTTTCTATTTGAAAAAGATTACCTTCTACTTTAACAGCTCTTTCATCAACTCCATCCAGATTAAAGTCTGCTGCTATAACATCTACTCCTCTGTCAAGAAGCTCTCTTACTACTCCTAATCCAATATAACCTTTTGCTCCTGTAACCAGTACTTTCATAACATTCTCCTACTCTTTAATCCATTCCTTTGTCTCTCGATCATAAACCTTTAATACCTTAGCAGGAACGCCTGCTACCATAGTATAATCTCCAACATCTTTCGTAACTACACTATTTGCACCAATAACTGCATGCTTTCCTATTGTTACACCCGGCATAATTCTTGCTCCTATACCAATAAAAGCACCCTCTTTAATCCTTGTTTTCTTTATTTCCAAAGGTTGCTTCATTACATCAACCTCCATATTATCCAAACTATGACCTGTATCTGCAATATATACAAAAGCCGAAATAGTAACATTTTTCTCAATTACCAATCTGTTACCGGCTATAATATGGACATTTTGCTCAATTGAAGTACCGTCACCGATTAAAATTTCAGACTTTTGATCATTACTCACAGGTACACATTCCATTCTGGCATTATTTAAAATCGAAACATTTTTTCCGACCTTTATCCTCTTCGCACCTATAAGTCTCATCGGCTTTATGATATAACTCGACCAGTGAAAATATCCGAATTTTCTATACAACGGAAGCCACATAATCATATGATATAATTTTTTGATTAACTCAACCATTCTTATCCCCCTATTTAAGCTAAAATATTTTTAACCCAACTTGTTATAGAATACTTCTCCAATATTTCACCCGGTAATTCTCTGTATTTCTTATCGATAAACTCCTGTGGTACAACCGGATTATCTCTGTCCACTACCAAAACATTACCATACTTATAGAAATCATAATCCTTAACCTTTTCATTTGTTGTAATAAGCTTTGTCCTGGCTGCAAGAGACTCGATTGTACGAAGCGTCAATCCGTTTTGAGAACTGAATTGTACATCTATTGTTGTCCTGCTTCTTTTGAAAATTTCAGCCATATAATTAAAGCTTTTCAATCTTACATTAATATATCTGGTATCCAACCACTTATCCTTCGAAGGTATAATAGCTTTCATAACTTGCCCAACCGTGGCCGCATTAAGATATAAATAAAGCTTATTCTCATCAATATTAACCTGAGATAAAACCTTTTCCCATACCTCTAACCTGTTTGAGTGAAAACTTCCCATTAAGCTTAAATCGAATATTTTCTTTTGTTTCTCATATCTATGCTTATCAGTAAAGAAAAGCGGAAGAAAATCAAAACCGTATTCTTCGGAATCAACAGGATCAAAGGTAATTATTCTGTCATAACAGTCCTTATTTTTCCAAAAATGCTCCACACGCTTAACATCGTCCCATAAATACAATACAAACTTTGCCTGACTCTGTTTTTTTCTAAGCTTCTTCAACACTTCCGGAAACAGTTCTCTTCCAACGATAACAAATACTAAGTCATAAGCTGTATTATCTTTCAAAAGAATTTCATTTTCCCTTTCATAACAAAGCTTCTTTACATACTCTCCCTTTGAAATTACATTTTTAACTCTGGAAAACATTTTACTGTTGTAATCCCCGATAGGTGTAAATCTTGTAACCTCATATCCTTGTTTTTCAAATTCCAATTGGATTATATTATCATAATCATAAAATCCGATTGGTATGAATAGCATTTTTTTCATATCAGACCTCTTATCATATCCGTATCATAATTTACATTATAGTTTTAATTTCGTAACCGCCTGAACTTAAGTCAGGTCTCACTTTCAAACCTTTCCGTCTACAATATACCAATAAAAAGATTTACATTCTTCATCAGTATAATCAGTCTTAACTTTCAGACTATCAAAATCCACTCTCTTATAACCGTTTTTATCATAGAATCTGACCGCCCTCTCATTCACTTTGGATACACACCAATATATAAATTTTAAACCAAGCTCATCAAATCCCTTTTTTATAATTTCACTCATTCCAAACCTTGAAAACCCTTTACCCATCGCACTTTTACGAATTGTAATGGCGAATTCCGCATTGCCCTCTTCTCTGTCAATTTCCTTAAGGCTTACAGTACCCATATATTCGTCATTATCATCTACGATTGCCAAATTCAAGTTATCATTATCGGAATTACTCCATTCGATAAATGCCTCGCAATCCGAAAGTGTCTTCTCGGCAAAATTCTTGCCCATATATTCTACAACAGATGCATCATGCATCCATTCAAGCATATAAGGCGCATCCTTTTTTAATAATTTTCTTAATTTCAAAACCAAAATCTCCCGATAAATCAATTATTTAAATGCATTAATATTCTCAATTACATAAGAAACTTCATCATCCGTAATGCCGTAATACATAGGGATACTTAAAACAGTCCTGCTGATTTCCTCAGCGACCGGTAGCTCACCCTCCTTGATTCCGAGTGATTCATAAGCCTTTTGTAAATGCATCGGTACCGGATAATGCTTGACGGTTCCGATTCCGTTTTCATCAAGGTACTTTTCAAGCTCATCACGCCTATCACATCTAATAACAAAAACATGATAAATATGATCAAACTCTTCATCACAGCCTAAAGGTAATGAAATCAAAGGATTTTTAATTTCACTTAAGTATCTCCCCGCAACCTTCTTACGATAATCATTCCATTTATCAAGCTCCTTAAGCTTCACACGAAGAAATGCACATTGAAGCTCATCCAATCTACTGTTAGTACCCTGATAAATGTGATGATATTTATAATCAGAACCATAATTACCTAATGCTCTGACCTTATCGGCTATTTCCTTATTATTGGTTGTCACACAACCGCCATCACCAAGTGCCCCGAGATTTTTGCCCGGATAAAAGCTAAATCCCGCTGCATCGGAGAGTGTACCGACTCTTTTTCCTTTATACTTGGTACCATGGGCCTGAGCAGCATCCTCAAGCACCTTTAAATCATATTTCTTTGCGATTTCCCAAATTGCATCCATATCAGCAGGTCTTCCCTGTAAATGTACCGCAATAATTGCCTTGGTCTTATCGGTTATCTTCTCCTCAATAAGCTCCGGCGCAATATTAAATGTCTCTATATGAGGCTCAACAAAAACAGGAGTAGCACCTGTATATGAAACAGCAAGGGCAGTTGCTATATATGTATTGGACGGAACTATTACCTCATCTCCGGTCTTAATATCCATTGCCTTCAGGATAAGATATAAAGCATCCAAACCTGTTCCGACACCTATACAATACTTTGCACCACAGTAGGCAGCAAATTCCTCTTCAAAAGCCTTACACTGTGTACCCTGTATAAAATAATTGCTGTCTAATACTGATTTATAAGCATTATCAAGCTCTTCTCTAATCTCACTATGCATTGCCTCAAAAGATGCAAACGGTATATTCATTTCAAATCCTCCACTTATGCCAAAATTAAGCTTCCTTATTACTATTCACAAATTCCAGAAACTCATCGTAGTCCCTTATATAATCAGACTCATCATAAAGCTCCGATGCAAGAACCATAAGTACTGCATCCGGCGAAAAATCAAACATTTCTCTCCACATAACATTGGATACATACAGTCCCTCATAAGGCTTCTCCAATGGAACGATCTTCTTTTCGGTTCCGTTATCAAGACGTATTTTACAACTTCCATGTATACAAATAAGAATCTGTTCAAGAGACTTATGAGCATGATATCCTCTGGTTACACCCTCAGCTGTATCATACATATAATATACTCTCTTGATTTTAAACGGAATATCCTTAAATTCTTCCAACGCCACTAATTGACCTCTGTCATCGCCATGTGGCTGAAACATATATTTAACAACCTGCATTTTATACCTCTTTCAATGATACAATATTCCAAAGCACTAATATTATAATAAAAAAAACATATTTAATCAACAGAAGATAATTATCTATTCATATAATCCATAATTATAAATGAGTGAATTATTATATCTTCCCCCGTTCATAAAAACAGCAAACTGGCTTCCACCGCAATTTCCGGCAATGATATTATCGCAACGTGACAATATATACATAGAGGAAATGTACTCCAAGCCCTTTAAATAATCATCATTTTCTCTCTCGAAATGCACATCCTTAATAAAGTCCAAACCATCCTTATCAAAAACCTTATCATAATAAACTCTTTTATTTTCAAGAACCCTGTCGCCGAACTTATCTTTAAATTGTTTCTGAATTTTACTGTCCTCGGTTGCAAGATATATATAATCACAACCCCATTCCTTTAATTTTTCTTCCGTATCCTTAAGAACCGTACTGATTTCCGGCTGAACAGGATGCCCCTTAGGTCTAAGCTTTAAATAATCGGTACCTCTGCAAAGCACCCCCAGCACCCTTCTGTTCTTAATATCAAGTTCCTTTAACTCATTTCCTATATATTTACGTGATGTTTTATTCAGTTTAATATAGCGCGAGTAGAGCCTGTGCCATCTCTTAACTCTCTGCTTGTCATATATTTCATCAAATTTCGGAAACAACTCACCGCATTCGAAATCAACCGGGGTTTTTCTTAAATTTTCGCCGACTCCGCATGGTTGCTCGAAAAACTGCTCCCAGATATTTATACCTGCATCATTCTTAAAACCAACCTCCGGCAAAACACCGTTCATGTGACATTTTACAATACTTGCAAGCATATTATTCATAAAGCAGATATTAAAATACTGATAATCATATAAACCGCGATTGATGACGCAACATTCTTTAAAATCAGTCTTTTCTTTAAAACGCTTTGTATAAATCCTTTCCATATCGCACTGCGCTGCAAGCCAGTTATGACCGGTATTGTTAAACTTTACTCTCAGTTTTGAATATAATTTATCGGGCAATACCGCTACAACCTTTATAATCTTATTTACCATCTTTTTTACCTCGGTTTTTTAATGTATCCTTCATTACATCCGACATGTTCTTAAATTCCTTTGGATTTATTATAAGTTGGGCCAAAATATATACTAAAAACGAAACAACCGTCAGTATGATTCCCACCAGAAGAAGCCTCGGATATGAATTTATCCATCTGTTATCATTATTTACAAAAAGAACCACACAGGCAAATACTATAAAATTGACAATCCATCTTTTATATGTCCTGAAGCACGAACCCTCCATCAAATGCCTGTACACGTATATAATCATATCATTTGTCCTGTAAAGCGAAGCCACAATTGTTCCGAGCAATGCCCCGTAAATACCGAAAAATATTATACCGAAAATCGAAACACAGATATTTATGATTGATTCGGCCAATGCCCTCCATTGTGTCTTTTTAAAATGTCCCGCATAATTTATTAAATTGCTCGGTGCAGTCCTTCCGTAGGATAATAACGGAACTATAACAAATATGAGCGGATACATTGAATTAATATAATTAATATCGTTTACCCCTGCCGTATAAAGCCTCATAAAAGGTAAAATCAGGATATATACAACAGTCATGGTCGCAAATATTATTATCAAATATACGATTTCAAATATATCATGAAATCTGAAATATGTCTTTTTCTCAGTATTGTAAAGCTGTCCAAGCCTGAAATCAAAGCCTGTACTGACCTGCTGAAACATAGTTGTTACCATTGTAATTATCAGGTTATACATGGTATAAATACTTACAATTTTAAGGTTGTGAGTAATTACGGTTAACAAAAGTACATCGGTATTACTGAAAATCATACCTGATATTTGATGGATTAATGTAGCATTCTTCTGTTCTATTGCTTTATTATCCGGCTCAACGGTAAAATCCAACCAACTATAATGTTTATTAATATAATACTTATAAATCAGAATTTGTATTACATTAATTAAAAAGAATGAAAACTGGACAGATAAAACATCAAAACCCAAAAACAAAAGAATTGTTTTCGTTACATTTACCAAAACATTTATAATTGTGGTTATATTGGTTACAACATAGGTATAACCCTCAGCCTGCAACAATATCTTATACTTTCCCTGATATGCAAAATTGAGACATCCCGCAAATCCGGTAAATATAATTACCATGAAAATAAGCCAATAATTTAAATCCGTATTGACAAAGAACGGATAAACAAAAGCCAGTACAATTACAGATAAACCATAGGCTATACCGGCCTTTTTGTAAAACAAATGTGTTGCCTTCATTATCTTACTTATGGCAAGATGATCTTTACCGGCAACCGGTGCATAGAGTGCCTGCATAGATGCCAATCCTATACCTGCTTCGAATAAACTGAAATAAACTATAATCTGGTTTACCGAATTCAACAAACCGTTTACTTCGGAACCAAAGCTTACCAAAACAAGTCGTGGTATAATGATTCCCAAACCTATGGCAATCACCTGACCTAATACACCGCACAATATATTTATTAAGCCTTTTTTTGCAACCTTCAACTTTATACCCCTTTTGTTCTTTTGCGTTTAATCATACATCCTGCCAAAAACATCAGACCAAATTTTGTCTTCAGTGAAATTAAATATGAAAACGGAGATTTTCTTACGCTTTTCCACAGCTTCATATTTAATTTTTTAACTCTGTACAGATAATCCATAACTATACCGTTAAACAAAATCAATGTATTTTTATCATTTAATAAATCAACACCGTAGTAATCGGCCAGTTCCATAACCGAGTCAACAAACAACTTGAAGTTACCGTCGGCACTTCCTCTTGAAAAGAAATACATCAGATAATTCTTTGATCTTTTTGAAATATCAATATATTTCATATTTTCCTTTCGAAGATAATTAGTCGTCTTCTCAATTCTATCTGCTTTGATTTTTGATTGAGATTCCGGATATATCCTGTAAGCAACCAATCTTTCAGGAATACAATAAACCTTATATTTCCTGGACATAGCCAGAATAATAGCATAATCCTCGGAGATGTCTACCTCTCCGTATCTAAAACCTTCTTTTTTGTATAAATCGGCTCTAAACATAATTGAAGAATGAGTAAATATATAATTTCCGAAGCACATTAAGAAAGAAATACTTTCATTGCTTAACTGAAGACAAGGAATATTCTCCTCAACTCTTCCGTCTATAATATCCTTTCTTGAACTTCCGCACATAATAACTTCAGGATGTTTATCAAGATAATCAACCTGCTTTTTAAATCTATCGGGATAGCTTATATCATCACAATCCATAACAGCTATATATTCTCCCATTGCCTCATCAATTAAAAGATTTTGACCGTAGATTAACCCTTTATTTTCTTTCAATTGAATCAATCTGATTCTTTCATCATTATAACTGTTGATAATTTCAGCCGAAGCATCAGTAGATGCATCATCAAGAATCAAAAATTCAAAATCCTTAAATGTCTGTGATAATATACTGTCTATAGCTTCTCTAATATATTTTTCCCCGTTATAAACCTTCATAATAAGGGATACCTTAGGTCTGTCAGTCAACTTTTCCCTCCATAAATACTTATTACTATTTTAAATGACGAATCCGTAGATTCGTCATTTATAACAATTGCACTATTATATAATACTAAAGCTTATTGGACTTTTCCGAATTTGCATAAGCTTTGCTTAAAAACTTAGCTATTATATCAGGCCAAAAACATTTATACATTTCATAATCTTCTTTACTTCTGGCATTATCTCCGATTATCTGTGATGTTTCCGAACCTTCATGGATTCTGTGACACATAAGAGGTGCATTAATGTAAACAAATTCGCCCCTCAATTTTGAAAGTTTCTCCCATGCCTGCCAATCCTCATTACTTCTAAAACCATGTATAAAAACAGGCCTGTTTACATTTTTAAGACAAAATGTTACGGACGGGCAACAAATTGCATTCCCCAATGAAAGAACCCTTCTTCTCACAAAAACACTCTTCCAAAGAGGCTTGACCCTTAACGGAAGAAGCATAATTCTCTTTATTTTTAATAATGTATTATCCTTTACTTTATTACCGTTTCTAAGCTCATAATAATCAGTGAATGCTATTAATGGCTTTTCGGATTTTCTCATGGCACCTATAACCTTTCTTGTATACTTAGGTTCATAGGTATCATCCTGATGAGCAATTGTTGCATATTTAGTTTTCACACAACTCAAAGCAAAATTCCAATCCTGGGTTATACCGCTCTCGCCTTTATTAATATATAAAGGAAGCTCGTATTTTTCGGCAATCCCTCTGATATACTCATTATCTGTTGATGTGCAAATAATAATTTTAGATTGGATTGTTTGATTTTTTAGAGACATTATACATTCTTCCAAAAATTCACTTTCCTTATATGCACAAATTGCAAATGTATGATTTATCATTCTTCTTTTCCTTTATCTTTATTCTTCTCTTTTTCCTTTTCCAATTGATTCCTGATAATAGCCAACTCTTCAGCCAAAACATTTGTTTTATATTCTAACTGTGCATTCTTCATTGACATTGCAAATACTTTCGAGAATAAAAGAAAAATCATAACCAAATATACAAAGTTAACAGTTGACTTAATACCGATTAAGCTTCCCAAGCCCACAGCAATTTGAGGGAAAATACTGAGTATCAAAATCATAATAGCCAATGAAAACCAATAAATCGCATTTTCAATTTTCATCTGCGATTGTCTGATTTTTCTTACTGCATAAATAGTTGCAAATACAGAAACAACAACTAAAAGAACTCTCAAACAAACTGACATTATTTAATCCCCTTTCTAAATGCTTGTATGAAACAAATCGAGAAACATTGCAATACCATATATTTCATAGCTTTTGCAGTATTAAGATAACTCTCGCCCGCTATACGCTCGTCCATTTTAACCTGAACTTCCTTTACGGTTACACCGTTTTTTATGAGATAAGAAATTGTATCAGGTTCCGGCGCATAATTTATATTTTCCGCAAATTCTCTGATAACTCTTTTCCCAAATAATCTCATTCCCGAAGTAGGATCATTTATCTTAACACCTGTTGTTAATTTAATGGCCGAAGATATAATAAAACTTCCTAACATTCTCATTGATTGAGGTTTCTTCTCTGTAACAAATCTGGATCCAATGGCAATTTCCGCCTCTCCGCTTTCAATTACCTTCTTTAAATCCTCTATATATTCAGGTCTATGCTGGCCATCACCGTCAAACTGGATAGCCGCATCATATCCTAATTTATAAGCATATCTCATCCCTGCCTGAATAGCACTGGTAAGTCCAAGATTTACCGGTAAATCAAGGAAATTATAGCCCTTTTCCCTACATACCTCTGCAGTATTATCTTTAGAGCCGTCATTTACTACTACATAATCATATTCGGAAAAATTTTTGGTTAAATTATTCACAACCCTTTCGATATTCTGTCCTTCATTATATGCCGGAATAATTATCAAAACTTTCATAACTACCCTTATGATATCTATAAAACGGTATCATATTTCCTTTCTTTTGTAATATAAAGCAAGCAATCTTTAATCCGCTTCGCTTCTTACTTATAAGCGCAGGGACACTTCGTGTCATATTTCATAAGGGGCTTAGACCCCTTTTTTTGATTTTATTACTTTACAATCAATTCTATCATATTTTTCTGAGGTTTTACAGGAGGAATATGATAGCCCTTCTTTATTTGCATCCTTGCATTTGCTTCAAATAAAAGCAACTCAGGTGCTACAATTGCCTTATATCCCATCTTGATTTTTTGATTTTTTAGATGCTCAAATCTCTTTTTTCTTCTTCTTAACTTTATATATTTGAAAAACTCTGTTGCTTTTCTGTATCCGCAATAATCATCAAAAAGCTCCCAAAATTTATCATTATCAGCTTTAACCTTTTTTCTGAATTCTTCGTTTGAACTTGTGGATATACCTTCACCAACCTCATAAAGAATCAGATAACGATTAATGTACAAAGGTACATTATGGTCAACCATAGCCAATGCTGTCAAACTGTCCTCACAGTAAATAATTTCATTTTCCAACATTGAGATATACTTTAAATAAAAATCAGTTTTTGCAAATATAGCTGCCCCGCTGATCCAATCTTCGGCTACCATAATATTGTGATATATTCTTTCTTCTTCCTGATTTCTGTAAGCAACTATATCTCTTGGAGAATAATGTGATACCGACTCGTATCCATCCATAGTTTTTCTGTAACCTTGCATAGCCCCAAAGCAATAATCAATCTCGGTTCTGTCCATAAAATTTCTTACGGATCTCAATGTATTAGGTGCATAGAGCATATCTCCGACTCCGATTAATTTGGCATATCTTCCTTCAGCTACTCTAAGTCCTTTCAATACATTTTTAACAGTACCGGTATTTTTCTCGGCCCCAAGCAACTTATACGGAACATTCTTGTCCTCCAGATAAGCATCCAGCTCGGCAAAATGATTATCCCCGGAACAATCATCACATACTATTATTTCAAATGTAATTCTTTCCTGGATTAATATAGAATCTATGGTCATTTTAATCTTATTAAAATCACTATTAAAGTTTGTAACTATTACACTGAATTCCATAACTATACCCTTATTCTTCCTTTCGTGTCATACCACTTATTCTTGCGTCCTATGTAAAGTCTGTATTCTCCGGCCTCAAGTTGTTCCACATCAAAGAGGCAGTAGAAATTGGATAAATTAAAGGCTTTTTCCATTCCTGTAATCTTATCCATATATCCTCTGTAAATCTTTAATGTATTGACCGTATAGCAATTCTTATCACTCTTAAGCATACATACAGGATGCGTATAATTGTTCATATTGCTTTCTTTTTCGATATACCATCCGTTAACCCTGATATATGTTTTCTTTGAGTTATCGTCAGTCTTATATAAATTTTCAATGTTAAATTTTACCTCATCGGGATTTCCCATTTCCACATCACCTGTGACTTTTTTAACCACAAATTTATCTTCCTGACTCTTCTCAAGATTGAGCATGAAATTATCATTATCTCCAACCAGATTTACATTATAAAACGGATCCTGGTCCCTTAAATCAGGATGGTATGAATACAACCTGGTTCTTTCTTTTATGAGACGTTCAAATTTTTCGGGATTCGCAGTATCACTTCCTCTGGACAAGGATTCATGATGATAAAGCTTAACAGTTGCCTTGCATACATTGTAATAACCCTTCTTCCACAAATCAAAACAGAGCTTTACATCATTATATGCTACGGCAAAAGTTTCATCGAAGCCACCCACCTCTTCAAACTTATTCTTGTCAACCATCAGACAGGCAGCTGTTACGGCTGAATAATTATAATCCATGAAATTTCTGTTCATCGGTACATTTATATCATCCTCAGCCTGACAGAATATATGAACCGGACCGACCGGAAGACTGACAACGCCAATATGCTGAATCAAATTTGAATTCGGATATATAAGCTTTGCACCGACCGCTCCCGCATAAGGAAGATTTGCCTGTCCCTGCATTCTTCCAAGCCACTCCGGAGTAATAACCTCCATATCATCATTTAAGAAAAGATAAAAATCACCGGAAGCCTCTTTTGCTCCCTTATTGCACATCCATGAAAAATTAAAATCTTTTTTATCATGAAAATACTTTATATCTATAGGAGCATTTTTACAATATTCCTCATATTGTTTTCTATGCTCATCATTACTTCCGTTATCAACAGTAATTATCTCATAATTTTTAAACAAAGTTTTTTCTATAATGGAATCTATACACCTTTTATAAACCTCAAAATTATCCTTAGAAGGAATTATAATACTTACCTTCTTGGACTCATCCGGCTCATAATGTACCAAATGCAAATATCGTGATTCAAGAAATTCAATCTCTCCCTTGTAACCACGTCTCTTAAGTGCATTCTTCTTTAATTTTACAGTCGCCTCGTTAACATATTCCTTAGCCTCCGGATTTTCGGCGGTTGAACCTTCAATCATTCGCCAATGGTAAAGTACCTTGGAAATATGCCCGATATTCTTTGTCTGCTCGGTAAATCTCAATGCAAAATCATAATCCTGAGCACCGTCAAATTCACTGTCAAGCCATCCGAGCTTATCCCCGATACTCTTTCTATAGACACTCAAATGACAGGTGTACATAACCTCCATCATAGTATCCGGGGACCAATCCGGCTTAAAAAACGGATACATACGCTTGGAGGAATCCTCCGAAAGCTTATCCTCATCACTATATATATAATCTAAATCCTTATTTTCATTAAGCTTAAATGCAACCTCATAGAGGGCATTCGGTGACAATGTATCATCACAGTCCATAAATGCTATAAACTCACCTGTTGCAAGTTCAATAGCCGAATTTGTCGCCTTTGAAATATGCCCGTTTTCTTTACGATAGACAATCTTTATTCTTTCATCATCCTCATAACTCTTAAGAACTTCCTTAACCTCAGGCAAGGTGGATGCATCATCCGCCAAACAAATCTCAAAATTTTTATAGGTTTGATTTAAAACCGAATCTATACATTCCCTTAAAAGATTTTCTTTAATGTTATAAACAGGTATTACCACCGAAATCTTAGGGTTATACTCAAGCTCCCTTACAGCAAGCAAATCCGTTTCATTCTGGGCTATCCAGCACTTATAAGGATCTGCGGAATTAAGGGCATATTTAATTTTATATTTAGTTTTATAAGCTAAAACACTGATTCCTTCTTCATTTACTATCTTAAAAGCTGTACCTATTTTTTTAATAACAGACATAATCCTCCAGCCTTTCGTTACGCTAATTCTCTAATTTCATTCTACAGTTTTTGTTCTATTATCAATCCCTCTTAATCCGACCTGTTTGTCGATTATATATCATTACAATATAATAATTTAAACAACATTTATAAAAAACTATACAAATTATTCACACAGGTGATTTATTGCTTCCACTCATGCTCCATATAAAACTGTCCCTCGGAGAAATATTCATTCGTAACCGAGAATTTTCCCGCACCGGTCTTATAGTCAAGATTTACGATTCCGTCTCCCTGAAATGAACCTACATCTATGCAATAATCACCGCTCATAAGCATAAGCTTCGGAATTGTATATGTGATTTTATGTCTCCCCACACTGTTGTCAATCTTCATTTTATCCAGATTGGTATTAGGTCCGAAAATGTATTGCTTTCGGTCGATGCTGTAAATAGCCACACCCATCTGAAAATCCTCAAGCCCCTCCTGGAAAATATCATAAATAATATCAACCTCAAGCTTATCATAGGTGCTGAACATAGACTTATTCATATTGACCTTTTTAATAACCGAAGGAGTTTCAAAATGCTCGGGAACCTTAAATTCAGTGAGCTCAACATCCTCTGTTTCCATATCAATCTTCTCGCCGTATTTCATAAAGTTGTCGTACATATCAACAACCTTGCTGGCCTCTCCGTCTTCTATGACCTTACCCTTGTCAATCCAGATGGACCTGTTACAAAATCTCTTAATCTGTTCAACGGAATGAGTTACAAAAAGAATAGTTGTTCCGCTGTCCCTGAGCTCCTTCATCTTATCGATACATTTAATCTGAAAACGTGTATCACCAACCGAAAGAACCTCATCAACTATAAGAATATCCGGCTCAACATTTATGGATACCGCAAATGCAAGTCTTGAAAACATACCACTCGAATAAGACTTTACGGGCTGATCTATAAATTCACCGATGTCCGCAAATTCCACAATACTTGGCACCTTCTTCTTGATTTCATTCTCCGATAGTCCCATCATGGTTCCGTTTAAATATATATTTTCCATTCCCGTAAACTCAGGATTAAAACCTGCCCCAAGTTCAAGCAATGCAGCAATTTTTCCGTTAACAAAAATTTCACCCTCCGTAGGTGTAACTACGCCCGTTACAAGCTTTAAAAGGGTGGATTTTCCTGAACCGTTGGTTCCGACCAAACCAATCGATTCACCTTTATTTATTTGTATATTTACATCCTTTAAGGCATAATGGTCACGTGAATAACGCTTCCTTGTTATGCTAAAGGTTTCCTTTATTCTGTCGATATTGTTATTATACAAATGGTATACCTTAGTTAAGTTTTTGATTTCTATTGAACCCTTCTCTGACATATCTAACCTTTCATGATTCCTGATAACCTATATCATAAGTAAATAGTCCCCAAATTTACACCCATAAAAATCAATGATATTCTTTAGCCTACTTCGCTGCTTGCTCATAATGCAGGCGCTTCATACCTTGCCAGTAGAGGCCTATAATTCCTACTGACACAAAAATTTCCCTATACCTCACCTACGCCTTACTTTAGATATGAGGGATTTCTTTTACTGCGTTAAATTGTATCATTATATATGGGCATTTTCAACTGTTTTTTATGTGACATCATTTTATATACAGGCACTTAAAGCCTAAAACAAGGCATTTCCAAACACATCATTATATAATGCTTTTACTTTTTTTAAACATAAATCTCTAAACATACTTTGAAAGTATACTTAATGCCGGTTGCATAATTCCAACATTATGCATTACCATAAATGCATTCATTATGAGATATATCTTCAAATCCTCTCCGCCGGGCATATTTCCGTATAAGTATTTATTTTTCTTATAATTAGGAAAATGTAGCTCCATAAATTTAAAAAGCCCTTTATACATTTTCTTTATATCTTCCTTATTACTGCCCCTGAAGGTATATAATAAATACCAGCAGACAAATCTCAGAAAAAAATATTCGGTTAACGGATTTTTTAAAAATGTATCGTTTGTTATATTATTTATAAGCTTATTAAGTAAAAAAGACGGGTCTGATTCTTCGGAAATCACAGTATGTAAATTATTTGAGACAGACTCATCATTGTAATACCACTTGTAATCCGTATTTGTAATCGAAGATATCTTGGCTGTCTTTGAGTAGGCCGTTACATTAAAAAACAAATCCTCACCGATCTTCGAATCCAAAAATCTGATATTATTTCTGATTATAAAATCCCGCCTGTATATATGCGTCCAAGGCGCTATTATTTGATATTTATCAAACAATTTACCTTCGGAAACAACCCTTGTAATTACCTTTATTTTGCCGTTTTCTATCTTAACCCTTTCATATCCGCCGTATACAACATCATTTTCTTCATCGGTAATTTCATCATATAAGGCTTCGATATAGGTATCCGTAAAGAAATCATCCTGATCGGAAAACATTATAAATTCTCCGTTTGCTTCTTCTATACCTTTATTTCTGGTATTTGCGATTCCTTTATTCTTTTGATTTATAATTCTATAAGAATAGTTTTTGTTATGATATCTTTTGATTAGTTTTTGGAGATAGTTTAGCGAATCATCCTTAGAACCATCATTTATAAAAATAACTTCAACACTATCCATGGTTTGACGAGCTATGCTTTTAACGCATTTATCTAACTTTCCGACACCGTTATAAACCGGAATAATGATAGAAACCTTGTACTCCATAACTACCTCACAATTCTGAATAATTTCCTTTTCCTGACAAGCCATACCATACATCTCAAATTTAAGAGCTGTATTGTTTAAGTCAATTTGTTAATACAACTTCACACAATTAACCCATAAATAATACACTTCCAAAACTATTATTATCGAAGGGAAAAGCATATTTACGATAGTCTGAACCGTATTATTCATAAACTTCAATTTTGCCGGTATCCTTGTAAGTACATACAGGAACGGGAATAATACAGGTAACATATATCGTCCCTGACATCCGCCGATTTCAGGTGAGCCGACTGCTGTAAACATTGCATACATGGAAAATGCAACGATAAAGCCTATTAAAACATATTCAAAAATCACTCCCAATCTGAACCACCATGGGAATTTAGAAGGCTCCTCCTCATCTCTGCTGAAAAGACTTCCTAAAATTACAACTGTAGGGACAATCCACTTAGGAACATTCAAATATCCGTTATAAAGCATCAAATTCATATAATTCGTAACTTCCGTATAAGGATTCAAATATACCTTAAGGAAATTAATAAACATATTTGATGCGATACTTATATTATCCTTTACATATTGAATCTGTGCACCCGGATTGATATCACCGGTAGCACGTGTATCACCTACTACTTCACTGGACTTAGGCATAATATAATTTGAAAGCAGGAAAATAAGCGGTGCAAATGCCATAAGCATAACGAATGCCCTGTAAATCCAGGCTTCCTTCTTACTGTTAAACTTAGAATCGGAAATAAACAAAGCTATAAAAGTAAGCGGAAAATAAACAGGCTTTGGAATAATTGATATCAATAAAGAGGCACAAATGACAATCTTTGATGTTAAACTCATCTTCTCATCCGGTCGCTGTCTCTCTCCAAAGAAATAAGAAAAGCCCAACATTCCAAAAGCAACAATCCAATGATCGTAAGAATAACTTGCCGCCATATAGATATTAACCGGTATAAGGAATACAAGTAGTAAAATAAGCTTACCGTTCTTTAATTTTCTCATTGAAAAATACAGCAAGATTGCTATAAATAATATATTAAAGAATTTCCCGAATTTGAAGCATACATTGAACGGAAGGTTCAATCCTTTGGCAAAACAAAATCCGAATGCCGAAGGTATATATGCAACCTGTACATAAGTATGAACTATTTCACCTGAAATATCATAATAGAAATTATTTTTTTCAACTGTATTTAATGTATTTACAAAGTTTCTCTGATCGGAGCCTTCATAATGTGTCTTATCCAAAGCAACGGTTACCTGATCACCCAGGAGCTTTGAATCTGCAAGAGAAGCTCTTTTGTCGATAGCATGTACAACATACATTACATTTTTATAATGGGTTTCATCATCAAGAGATACACCGAGTGCAGTTGGCTCAATTATAACAAATGTCGTTCCCACCAAAAGAAAGATAACGGTTCCGACAACTTCAAATTTCTTTATAAACTGCTTTCGTGCAAAGATAAATAAATCAACTATATAGAGTAAACATAGAATTAATGTTACGGTTTTAATATTAAATGTAAGTACACCTGCCTGCTTACAAATGAAAGTAATAAGTATTCCCGATACAAATGTTGCAGGTATTACAATTACAGCCGTTATAAGACCTTTCTTGTTTTCAGATATGGTCTTAAATGTATTTAAAACAGATGAAATAAGCTTTTCCTCAAGGGCTCTGATTTTTTTAATATATACAATTAAAGCAGATATAATTAAAGCCAGGAAGAGCATTCCGACATACCAGCCCACCTTTGATTTGCTTTCACCCTTGATTCCATAGCATAATTCGGTAATATTAAAACCGACAGGAATATGAAGAACATAGCCTGAGATTTTACCGTTTACTACAGGTATATCCACCATCGTAGTTCCTTTTTTCCAGACTGTCTTATTTTCTTTATTTGTAAGCTCACTCTTACCATTCAGATAATTAACAGTAATTTCTATATCCTGATCATAGGTTCTGTCAGTTAAAAAGTAAAGAGCACCTGTATTATCGGCATTTCCCAGCACTATATAACAATCCTCGGATTCCTGATAAACATAGCCCGTTTCATCTGTAGTATAACCATTTACACTGACTACACTCTCGGCAGGGTCGGCAAATCCCGCGGAATATCCCGACATATTCAATGAATTCACTAATATTATTGCTAATATTGCAAAAAATATAAAATTATATGCAATCAATTTAAATTTGTTATTGTCATCAAAAATAGATTCCGGTATTTTTTTCTTAGAACTCATTTTTATTCCCCTATAATCATATTAAAATTTAAATTTTACCGTAATAAGATAAATCTATACTTAACGTAAATATTTCCGATAATAAAATGTAACGTCCGTATGAAGTATATTCATAACGAAACGAAATCCGGCTTTTTTTATGCATAAAACAATATAAAAAATCACAAAACATCGGCAAAATGTGGTCTCAGCTTTTTAAATACATGTCCTCCGATAATCATAAATATCAATGTGAATGCCCAGAAATACAAAGTCCACCATCCGTGCTCGAAGAACCATTTTCCTCCAAACATTGCATCACGATAACATTGAACTATATAAAATACAGGATTAGCATGAAGTAAAAACTTGAGCCAAGGTATACCATCAGTCATGCTAATATTCCACATAATCGGTGTTAACCACATAAGCATTTGTAAAAATACAGTCAGAAAATGTGAAACATCCCTTATAAATACCACAACAGCCGAAGTTATATATGAAAGTGCCAATGCTAATGCTATTATACAAAATAATACATAAACAAGCTGTATAATATGTATCCCCGGAAAATAACCCATAACAGTGAACATAAATATTGCAAATACCGTAAAAAACGCATTTACAAACAATGCCGCTATTACCTTTATTACAGGTAATATTCCCACATTAAAAACTACCTTCTTAACCAGGAAATTGTACTCAATCATACTTGTGGTCGCCCCGTTCCAGGCATCCTGGAAAAAGAACCACGGAACAAGTCCGGCCGTAAGCCAAAGCACAAACGGATAATCTCCGACATTTCCCGAACGAAATCCTATACTAAAAACAAACCAATATAACAGGATGGTAACAACCGGCTGAACAAAAGCCCAGACAATTCCTAAAAACGACCCTGCATATTTTGTTTTAAAATCATTTTTCGCGAGCCTGACAACCATATCACGACTTTTAATAGCATCGGAAATCATATTAAAAGCTGCGAGGCCCTTCCTTTCATCATTCATAATTACCTCTTTTTGAGTATATATCAAAAAATATTTATCTTGTAAATCAAAGTCTCACGGGATGTGTATCCCGTCTCCACACGGTAAATGGTTAATTATGCCTAACAAGCCTATTAACCCACAAGATTATATCATTATAAATAGCCCTTTTCAACCTCTTTTTGGTTTTACGGAAAAAGTGAAAGTTCCCGTCCGCTTAGACTAAATAACGGTAATAATATATTTTTAGTGTGCTTCATCCCAGTTACTTCCCTTGTTTACTTCCACCAGAAGTTTAACCCTGAGATTCGCAGCGTTTTCCATCTCTTTTTTAAGGATATCCGAAACCCGATCTTCCTCATCCATATAGGTTTCAACCAAAAGTTCATCATGAACCTGAAGAACAATTCTGGACTTAAGTCCTGCAGATCTTAATGCATAGAACACTTTAACAGCCGCAATCTTAATAATATCGGCCGCAGTTCCCTGAATAGGAGAATTCATCGCCGCTCTCTCACCGAAGTTTCTCTGATTAAAGTTCGAACTCTTAAGCTCCGGAATCGGTCTTCTCCTGCCATACATAGTCTCCGCGTAACCCTTATCCTTCGCACTTTGCACCAGATTATCAAGATATGCCTTAATAGCCGGATAGGTTTTAAAATACTTATCGATATATTCCTTTGCCTGCCATCTCTCTATACCCAGATCCTGTCCCAATCCAAATGCACTCATTCCGTAAATAATACCGAAGTTTACAGCCTTTGCGCTTCGTCTTAATTCCGGAGTAACCTCCTCAAACGCTACATTAAACACCTGTGAAGCTGTTATCGCATGTATATCCTCTCCCATCTTGTAAGCCTCGATAAGCGCTTCATCATTGGATAAATGTGCCAGGAGCCTTAACTCTATCTGCGAATAATCGGAATCCAGAAATACACAGCCATCCATCGGCAAAAATACTTTTCTGAACTCTCTTCCGAGCGCTACCCTTACCGGAATGTTTTGAAGGTTTGGATCCGTACTGCTGAGACGACCCGTTGCAGTGATGGTCTGATTGAAACGCCCGTGAATCCTGCCATCGGAAGCTATATATGGTGCCAGCCCGTCCGCATATGTGGATTTAAGCTTGCTTAAAAATCTGTATTCCAAAACTTTATCAACAACCGGCGCCTTGCCTCTTAAGCCCTCTAAAACATCAGCTGCGGTGGAATAACCGGTCTTCGTTTTCTTCGCACCCGGAAGCTGCATTTTCTCGAACAAAATCACTCCCAGCTGCTTCGGAGAATTAATATTAAATTCTTCTCCGACTGCTTCATATATTTCAGATTCAAGCCTTTTTATTTCGCCCGCAAGCTTATCGGACATCGCCTTAAGCTCGTCCTTATCAGCCCTTATACCGCAGGCTTCTATAGAATATAAAAATGCAGCGGTCGGAATCTCAATTTCATTAAAGAGCTTAAGCATCCCCGTAGATATAAGCTTCTTCTCAAGAAACTCAAATAATTGAAGTGAAACATCCGATTCCTGCTTATAAAACTCTTTTATTTTATTCAAGGTTTCCCCTGAATCGGGCTCACTGTCCAAAGCCTTTTCAAATGCCTCGGAAACATTTAATTTGCCGAACATTTCACTGAAATCAGGTATACTTATTCCGAGCTCGTGACGGCTCACCTCACTTACAACATAGGAATCTGCCAAAGGATTTAAGAGGTAGGCTGCAATTCCCAAATCAAAGATTTTCCCGGAATCCCTGCCGGCCTCATCTATCAAAACCTTCAGAAGCCCGGTTTCCTTTTCGTCCTTTAAAGTGAGGAGGTGCAGCATATTTTTGAAATTCGGAACAATGAGCTTATCCGAAGTCTTAATTATCTCTAAAATTCCCTCTATTGTTGCATTTTCAAACGCCTGATAATCTTTATCCGATTGATTATTTATTATTAGATAAGAATGTTGCGACCTGGTTTGATTCTGTGCTTTTTTATCTTTGGCACCGGCTTTATCCGGAGCATCTTGATTATCTGCATCTGCTTTTTCACTGCTCTCCATAAAGGAAATAAGTATCCCGGAGTATGGATATTTTTCCGTCTCATCACCGACTATCTCTACATCATCCTCCGAGAAAACAAAGGAAAGCTGAGCATTCTTCCTGCCGGTTTTCTTCTTAACCTTACCATAATCACTTATCCATTCATCACCGATTACGGACATATATATACAACTTTTATCTTTATATGAATCACTTAATGATATACTTCCTTCCGCTCCGGATTCAGGATTCTTGGATTCAGGATTCCTGGATTCCGAACCCTTAGACTTTGAATTTCCGACAGCCTTTATATATGCTTTAATCTTATCAAAACACTCCTTTTGCCCCTTCAGAGTATCAATAACATTAAAATCCTTATTGTCGGTCACAAAATAATCTTCATTGGCATTTTCTGACGCACTCTCTCCGCCAACAGTAATATCATTTTGAACCGCCTCATCAATCACTGCTTTATCAAAGCGCTTTAATAAGGACTTTAGATCCAAATCACGCATCATGGAATAGGTCGATGCATTTAACATATCATTTATCAATGTTTCTTCAAGCTTAAAGTCTATCGGTGCATTTACATCAATTGTGGCAAGCTTTTTAGACATATAAGCAAGTTCTTTATTTTCAAGAAGCAGAGTCTTGGTTCTCTTCTTCGTTATATTTTCAATATTCTCATAAATGCTATCGAGATCCGGATAGTCCTGCAGAAGTGCCGTCGCTGTTTTCTCTCCAACACCCGGAACACCCGGAATATTATCGGAGGAATCTCCCATAAGTGCCTTTAATTCGATAATCTGTGCAGGGGTGAGGCTGTATTTTGCCTTTACATCCTCAGGATAATAATCCTCAACCACTGTTCCCATACGGCTTGTCTTTGGAATCCTTATCTTAACTGACTTATCGCTAAGCTGCAGTAAATCCCTGTCTCCGGAGATAACAGCAACCTGCATTCCCTTATTCTTACTTATCTCAGCGATAGTTCCGAGGATATCATCAGCTTCATACCCTTCCTTCTTGAATATCTTCACATTCATCTTTTGAAGAAGCTCCTGTATTATCGGCATCTGCTCGCGAAGCTCATCCGGCATCCCCTTTCTGGTTCCCTTATAAGCCTCATACATTTCATGCCTGAAGGTTTTATGATGTACATCAAATGCAACTGCCAAATATTCAGGATTTTCTTCATCCAAAATTTTCAACATAATATTCATAAAACCATAAACCGCATTTGTATGGATTCCCTTTGCATTTGTTAGATTCGGAATTCCGTAAAATGCCCTGTTCATAATACTGTTTCCATCTATTAAAACTATCTTTTCTGACATAATAATATCCTCGCAATGTTTTGTGTTTTTTATATTTCCCGGAAGGCTGCTTTTTGTTTATTTTTCGGTAATATAGTCCCAAAAATCAAGAAAATATCCCGAAAGGCTGCTTTTTATTTTTCCGATAATACAGCCCCAAAAATCAACGATTTTCATAATCCCGGCTATTTCCAATTTTTCTATTACCACACTAATATTATGTAAATAATAATCAATAAGAAAGTTACCCTTTTTTCTATCCGCCTTAGCTTATAGGACTTAAGCCATTTTTCGGCCGATTGAAGCTTTTCTTCGGAGCTTAGATTAATCTCTGTATTATGGGGATTTTTCTCCAGCATTCTCATTCCCATTATAACCGTATAATATATCTCAAACTCTTCCCTGCACTCCTCACAGTTATTCATATGATCCAAAAATTCCTCAAGATCTGCAACCGAAAGCTTATCATCTATAAAGTCTACGAATTTATTCATCGCACCTTTACAATCCATACTTAACAATTCCTCCTTTTTAACCACCCATCAATCGGTAGTCGCCATCCGAATGTTAATACACTTAAAATTTTTTTTTATCTGCCGGTATTTGCCATCCCTCTGTTAATATGTCCAAAATATTTTCCCCATCTGCCGGCAAGCGCCATCCCTCTGTTAATATGTCCAAAATATTTCCCCCATCCGCCGGCAGTCGCCATCCCTCTGTTAATACATACAAAAAGGTTTCTTGACAAACCTATAAAAAAATGATAATATAACTCTTGCTTGCATCAGTGGCGGAATGGCAGACGCAGTGGACTCAAAATCCACCGGTAGCGATATCGTGAGGGTTCAAATCCCTCCTGATGCAGTTTTTTTATGTCTTCTTTGCATCCCGAACCGGGGTGTTTTTTATTGCCTTTTTTCACATCCGGCTTCGATTTTTTTGCTTTTTCGCGCGCCCCATATCAGAATGTTTTAGCATTCTTTGCTTTTTCGCGCACCCCATATCAGAATGGTTTAGCATTCTTTGCTTTTTCGCGCGCCCCATATCGGAATGGTTTAGCGTTATTTGCTTTTTCGCGCGCCCCATATCAGGATGTTTTTAGTTATTTACTTTATCAATTGTTCTCTTAGTAAAAAAGACCACGGAACAATCAGCTCCATGGCCTTATAAAAGTCATATTAATTAAATTAAAACTACTCCTCAGGTGGTAATGCCTTTCTGACAGCTTCCAAAACTCTATCTACCTGGAAAGGCTTAACAATAAAGTCTCTGGCACCACTTTGAATAGCTTCGATAACCATCGCCTGCTGTCCCATAGCGGAACACATAATAACACGGGCATCCTGGTCTATTTGTTTTATTTCTTTGAGGGCATGAATTCCATCCATTTCAGGCATAGTAATATCCAATGTAACTAAATCCGGTTTTAATTCCGAATACTTCTTAATAGCTGTAAGTCCATTCTCGGCTTCACCTACAACATTAAAGCCACCTTTTGTAAGTATGTCTTTGATCATCATTCTCATAAATGCTGCATCATCAACAATTAAAATATTTTTTCCCATCACTTGTCTCCCTCAATAAAATAGCTTAAATCAAATCACCACAATACACTCCTAAAGCAAAAGCTTAATCATTTTCAGTTTTCGCTTTAGTCAGTATACACCCTAAGAACAACTTTGTCAATTGCATAAAATCCTATAATCGTTCTTAATTTTTTCCATCACTTCATCTATTCTGATATTAAATTCTTCCTGTTTTCCGCTTTCATAAGCATTTATCATACCATAAACCATCGTACTCAATGTAGATTCCTTTGCGACATCGATAATTCTCTCCCAAACATCCTCAAAAGCGCGCATTTCTCCGGGCGATACATTTAGCTCCTCTAATTTGGCAATCTTGGTATCATTATTCTCTCCCAATTCAATTGCGACCATAAATCCGCAGAGAGATTTAAAATCCCTGTTTGCCAAATATGCCTTTTTATAGAACCTTTCCGACTTTGAATACTGCCCGAGCTTCATATATATAAGCCCTAACCTGTTAAATATCTCGGTCTTATCTATATTGCTTGTATTATTCTTCATAAGCTTAAGCAAAGTCCTGTAATCTCCGGATGCCCTTTGAAAATCATTGCAATGAAAATAATTATCCGCCCTGATCTTCAATCGGCCGAAAGTGTCCAGATTTTCGGTCTGACTCATCACCTTTATAAGCTCTTCTATCTCTTCCTTTGTATAATAATCGCAGCCACAGCAAACAGTTACGACCAAATCCTTAATATCGGCCTTCTTTTCGAGTAACTCAGAAAGCTTAACCGATAGATTTTTAAGTCCCAACTCAGCATCAAGCCATACCGCGAAATCCTTGGAGAAATAGTTTTCTTTTATCAGATAAATGTTATTCTTAATGTAATAACAAACCTCCTCTATCGAATAAACCTTCGTTTGAGTAGTTTGAAATACATATGGCGTTTTGGCATAATTTCCTTTACAAAGTATTATCTTACCCATCTTATTTCCTCTTCTCCACTCTTATATCTTAAGGCTTTGCTCTAAAATCTTAAAGATATACTCTTATATCTTAAGGCTCCGCTCCCAGATTCTGTTAGTGGATTGATAAAATTCTCCGAAACCGCAATCCTTCAAAGTTATGATGCATTCATTAGGTCCGGAAAATCTAATTCTAAATGTAAATCTGGTCATTTTATTCGGACGCCTGTCTACATTTGAAAGTGAAAGCATATGAAGCTTCCTCTGCCTGGTTGTTACATTTTCAATTACTACGGAAAGCTCATCCTCATCGTCCGGTATAATATCAAGACTCATATCGGTCTCTTCCCACTTAGAACCTGCGCTTACTATTTTCTCGAGCCTTACCTCCGCATCCGAATAAACCCTGAGATAAATATTGGAATTTATCCCCGTCTCATCCAAAAGCACGAATCCAAGGCCATCAACACCGTTAAGCATCCTGTATGCCGCATAGCAGGCGCCGCGGGTGTAAAGGTTCTCACCCTTAAATATACGCCTTCCCACGCAAAGCTTCCTTAACGACTGGTCTATCCAACCGGCCGCATACCGGCTTCCCACTATGTAAACCGTCGTGATGCTGTTCTTGTAGAACAATGCATTTGCCATGGAAGTAAAACTGTTAATCTTCTCGTAATCCGATAGCTTACTGTACTCTGCGAGTCCGATATTCTCGGTAAGCTCCCTTTCCGTCCAACTGACCACAAAAGGCGTTGTGCCCCTATCTATACTTAACTGCACAAACTTAAGCCTAAGATTCTGCTCCTCATCCTTAAAGAACTCGAAAAGCCCGATATTGTTGAGCCAAAGCTCTCTCTTTTGGCTTGTCGCATAATGCATATAAGATACGGCATGCTTTAATATCACAAATCTGTTTTCCTCTAAACCAGCTTCTATAAAGGCCTTCTTAACCTTTGCCTCGAAAACATCACCCAGATTTCCAAAGCTGACAGCACACATTTGAATTCGATTATAAGGAAAACGCGACTTAACTATATCTAAAATTCTGATTATAAATATTTTTAAAATGTCATAATCGCTGTATTCGGTATCCCCTATTTTAAATGTAGCGCCAACACTGCAATTATGCATAATATTTCTTATGGTTATAAATCCCGAATCCTTCTTTCGCTCCTCTGCCTCCACACCAAAGTACCATATTTTATGGTGTGTATCATAGGCAAGAACGCCCGGAATCTCATTTATTTCCCTATTGGTATATGTATAACCAACCGGCATCGGCTCTCCCACCTCAGTATCATAATATGATATTTGGGTCAGGACATCGCTTAAATCAATGCCTAAAATCAAATTTCTCTCGTCTGCCAACTGACTACCTCCAAACGAAACTACCGTTTTTTACTCCCAACTTATATTTCCGGTCTCTATATTATTCCGGAAACCCTTTAAAACATTCTGCTATACACCGGCTTTATGTACCCGTACAGCTTTTGCATAACCATACTCCCGGAAATTCTTTCAAATCTTTCCGTAATCTCAGGGCTTATCTATCTTGAATACTCCTCAAAGCTTTCCACCAAAGCCTTCTTGTAGGCATATTCTCTTACAAATTTCAAAAACTCCTCGGAATTCCCTTCATTGTAAGCCCTTATTATCCTGTTAATGGAATAATAATCAAAGGAAGCTGTCTTTTCATCGTCACATTTTCCACTGATAACCCCTGATTTAAGGACCTTTCCGTCCATCAGTTCGCTATCCTCCCTTATGATAGTGTATTCCACACATTCATCCTCAAAAATCAGGAAGCGCTTAATCCTTATTCCCTCATAAACA
>JAILOA010000286.1 GCA_024691065.1 Lachnospiraceae bacterium
GGTTACATTTTCCTCTGATTTTCTTGAGGATATTTGGATTTTTATATGGTCAAATATGGTATTCTTTAGGTTTTGAAGATTATATTTTTTATAAAAATCCTTCAAAACATGACCATATTTTTTTGAGGAAATATTTGGATATGCCTTTATTACTCTTTTTGAATAAGCTTTAAATCTGTCACTTAAAAAGTTATATCTCTCGGAAAGGCTTACATATGAGGCTTTTAATTGCTCGATGCTTTCGCTGTTTTTGATATTTGAAACCTGCTTCCCTGCAAATTCGAAAGGTTTGGTAGCATAGCTAAGTGGCTTTGCAGCGTAGCTTAATGGCTTTGCGGCATATTTAAGTGGCTTTTCCATAAGTCCCTTCGTATTATTCAGCAATTCCTTAGGTTTTTCAAGAAGCTCGGATTGCTTGTCAGCAAGTTCTTTTTGTTTTTCCGATAATTCCAACTTCAATGTCATCAGTTTGTCCATAAAAACATGGAAATTCATGGCTTCCTTGAATGATAAGGTAAAATCGGCAATGATTATTACCGACATTACTGATATTATAATCAATCGGATGTTAGCAGGAATTTTAAATACTATTTCCGCAACATGTTCATGTAAAAAATAATCTTGAAATACCGTCAAAGCTCCCCAGCAAAGAGTTGTCCACAGGCAAATGTAACCATGAAAATTTAATGGGACGCTTGAATAATCCCAATAACGGACGTGGAAGAGTGCTTCCATCAGTTCGCCGGTTATGATTTCCAAAATAGTTGAAGCAAGAGCTCCCACTATAAATGTTAAAATTATATTATGCCTTACCGGAATGGTTGTAAAAAGCATTATAAATGCACCAAAACCGTATATTGGCTGAAAAGGACCATACATAAACCCACGGTTTACGGGTCTTCTAAGATATATGCTCATAGCAGTGCTTTCGATGCACCAACCGATGAAGCAATAAATGTAAAAGAATAGAACCCATTCTTTTATTGTGTAATTTTCTATATCAACTATCATAGGTAATTCCCATTAAATAATATTTCTAATCTTCAAGTCTAATTGGTTTGTGATTTTTAAAAAACTTTCGTGTTATTGATACCTGATTATTCTGTGATTTTTAAAATCTTCAGGTTGACGATTCCTGATTATCCCGTTATTATAAAAATCTTTCAGGTTATCGATTCTAAATTATCCTGTGATTAAAAAATCCAGGTTATCGATTCCTGATTATCCCTTGATTTTTAAAATCTTTCAGGTTGTCGATTCCTAATCTTCCTGCGATTTTAAAAGTTCTTCCAATTCCAGGATGGAGAAGCTGTATTGTTTTCCGCAGAATCTGCAGGAGGTAAATATTGGTTTACCCTCTAAGATCATTGATTCTATTTCCTTCCTTCCGGCACTCAGTATGGCTTTTTCAACCTTTTCTCTGCTACAGTCACAGGTGTATTTTGGATAAATTGTATCGAGAACGGTTACATTGAAATCAGCAAGAATAGTTTCAAGCATACCGGTTGGAGTGAGACCGGAGTCAAGCATTGAAGTTACGCTGGTTACATTGCCAAGGGCAGCTTCAAGCTTTGAAATTGTTTCTTCCGATGCGCCCGGCATAACCTGAATGATAAAGCCGCCGGCTTTTTGAACATAGTTGCTTTTATTCATAAGAACACCGAGTCCGACGGAAGACGGAACCTGCTCAGATACAGCAAAATAGTAGGTGATATCTTCGGCAACTTCGCCTGAAACCAACTCTGTACTGCTGTTATAAGGCTCTTTAAGGCCTGTGTCTCTTATTACATTTAAAACTCCCTTACCTAATGCACCGGAAACATCAAGTTTACCTTTGCTGTTAGCAGGGAGGATAACCATAGGATGTTGCACAAAGCCTTTTGCATTGCCGCTTGAATCAGCGGTTACACAAAGTGCACCGGCAGGACCGTCGCCGTTTATATTTAATGTTAATAAATCCTTCTCGCCTTTCATCATGCTTCCCATCATTGATGAAGCTGTAAGAAGACGGCCGAGAGCGGCTGTAACTACCGGAGAGGTATTGTGAATGCGTCTTGCCTTTTCAACCATATTTGTGGTTTCGCAGGCAAATGCACGAAGCTCGCCATTTGCAGCTGTAGCACGTACCATATGGTCTGCAGAAGCTACTTGTGATTTATCTTTATTATTCATTATATTTTCCTTCCGTGGGTTTGTATTTAAAACTCTATAAGTCTATCACAAAAATAAGTATTTAGCAATTATAAAACTTGTAGTAACGATTATAAAAAATATAGGGAATTGAAACAGATAACGTTACATTCTGAAAAAAATGAAAAAATCTAAAATATCGATTAGTTAAATGTTTTCATGGAATTGAAACAGATGATGTTACATTCTGAATACTATAGAAAAAGCAGTAATAAAAATTAAATATTTTTAGTGCATTTTATGTAAGAATGGTGTAAAATAAAAATGATTTGTTGTATGTAATAACAATTTAAAATAATGTATATGGAGGTATTTTTTAAATGGCTGAAAACAGATTAGTGGGAGATTATCCTGTAATAGGTATTCGTCCTGTAATTGACGGCAGAAGAGGTCCTATAAAGGTTCGTGAATCTTTAGAGGATCAGACAATGGGAATGGCAAAGACAGCAGCTAAACTGTTTGAAGAGAATTTATTTTATTCAAATGGTGAAAAGGTTAAGGTAATTATTGCCGATACAACTATCGGACGTGTTGCAGAGGCTGCAGCTTGTGCTGATAAGTTTAAAAAGGCAGGAGTTGATATTACTCTTACAGTTACACCTTGCTGGTGTTACGGTTCCGAGACTATGGATATGGATCCTATGACAATTAAAGGTGTTTGGGGCTTTAACGGAACAGAGCGTCCGGGTGCTGTTTATCTTGCAGCAGTTCTTGCAGCGCATGCACAAAAGGGACTTCCTGCATTTGGTATTTACGGCAGGGATGTTCAGGAAGCTGATGCTACCGATGTTCCTGATGATGTAAAGGAAAAACTCCTTCGTTTTGGCCGTGCGGCTATTGCTGCAGCTACAATGAGAGGAAAATCATATCTTCAGGTTGGTTCAACTACTATGGGTATTGCAGGTTCACAGATGAACTTCGATTTCTTCGAGCATTATCTTGGAATGAGAGTTGAGTCGGTTGATGAGGTAGAGATTATCCGTCGAATGAGCGAAGGCATTTATGATCATGATGAATTTAACAGAGCCCTCAGCTGGACTAAGTCAAATTGTCGTGAAGGTTTTGATAAGAACCCTGAATTTGTTAAGCGTTCCGATGAGCAGAAGGAGCGTGACTGGGAATTCACAGTTAAGATGATGTGTATCTTAAAGGATTTGATGAACGGTAATAAGAATCTTCCGGAAGGTTGCGAGGAAGAGGCTGTAGGTCACAATGCAATCGCAGCAGGTTTCCAGGGACAGAGACAGTGGACAGACTTCTATCCTAACGGTGACTTCTCGGAAGCACTTATGAACTCTTCATTTGACTGGAACGGAGCCAGAGAACCATATATTCTCGCCACTGAGAACGATACATTAAACGGCGTGGGAATGCTTTTCTTAAAGCTTCTTACAGGTCGTGCACAGATATTTGCCGATGTTCGTACTTATTGGAGCCCTGAGGCTACAAAGAAGGCTACAGGATATGATGTTGAAGGCAAGGCTAAAGAGGCCGGCGGTTTCCTTCATCTTATTAACTCAGGTGCACAGTGCTTAGATGCCTGCGGTGAGGTTAAGGATGAGAACGGAAATGGCGTAATTAAGCCATTCTGGGATATGACAGATGATGATATCAAGAAATGTCTCGAGGCTACTACATGGAATGCAGCTGATAACGGATATTTCCGTGGCGGTGGTTTCTCAAGCCGTTATTTAACAAGAGCTGAGATGCCTGTTACAATGATCAGAGTTAATCTTGTACGCGGACTTGGTCCTGTACTTTATATCTGTGAGGGTTATACAGTTAACCTTCCTGATGAAGTATCGGATATTATCTGGAAGAGAACAGACTATACATGGCCTTGTACATGGTTTGCTCCACGTCCTTCGGATAAGGGGCCATTCAAGACAGCTTACGATGTTATGAATAACTGGGGTGCTAACCATGGTGCAATCGGTTACGGACACGTTGGTGCCGACCTTATTACACTTTGCTCAATTCTTAGAATTCCTGTATGTATGCACAATGTTCCTGAGGAGGATATTTTCCGTCCTGCAGCTTGGAATGCATTCGGTATGGATAAGGAAGGACAGGATTACAGAGCTTGTGCAACCTATGGACCAATGTATTAATTATTAAAATGTAACGAGCAATAATTCCGGATAACAAGAATTATTTATATAAAGATGATTCCTTGTGAATGGATTTAGTTTAATAATTGAGTTTTCCCGAATTAGAGAATAATCTAAATAATGATTTATAAAATAAAAAATGCTGTTACCTGCGATGTTTTGCGGGTAGCAGCATTTTTATATATAAGATATTTAATGAATTATCTCATCTTTATAGATAAATTCACAGTTTTTAATGATTTTTTTACCGGTATATCTAAAGTATTTCCTGCCTCAGTCTATTCTGGAAAGATAAACCTTCTCTTCGTGAACACAATTCTTTTCTTTGCAATATTTTTTGGCGGTAGGATCCGTAGGGTCCCAGGTATGCCATTTTTTAAGCTTTTCAAGCTTTGGTTTGCCGAAAGGAAGCTTTTTATTATCATAATGGATTTTAACCTGGTTATTGTAATCAAGATTATCAAAGATCCATTTGGCAGCTTCGCATTGGATTCTTACGCATCCGTGAGAGCAGGCGGTTCCGAGCTTGTTATATTCCCCAACATCCAATGTATCGTTGGATTGGTATTCATCATAAGGTGAACTGTGGAATAAAATATTGCCGTGAATATTGGTTGTCCACTGTCCGTAGCAGTTATAAAACAGAACTCTGTAGCGGAAAGCAATGCCTAAATTCCAGGTTCCGACACCTGTATAGGTTCCCGGGGAACAGAGATAGGAGCGGACCGGAATGTTGAATTTCCCGTTTTTTCCTTTTGCTAAGATAGTAAGAACACATTTCTTTGAATTTACATCCAATTTATATTCGGGATTTTCGGGTAAAAATGCTTCCGAACTTTCTACCATCTTACCGTTGGCATCATAGTAATAAATATATCCGTTTTTCTTTTTGGATTTAACCTTTAACTTTACGGTAATGGTATTAATCAGGTTTTCATAGTCTGTATTTGAAGTACTCGTCCCGGTAGTGGCAGATGACAGTGTATTTGAGTCCAGGGTAATCGGGAACGATGTTTGGATTGGCAGAATACCTTGGACAGAAGTGTTATACTCAAGGTTGCTTTCTGTAATCGTACCATTGTTGTTATGGTATGAACGCACTAAAAATGTGTAAGTTTTTCCATATTTAAGTTTTTTTATCTCGCAGGTGTTTGTAGTACATCCTTTTACCTTTTTTATTCTGGTCAATGTATCGCTCGAGTCTACTGTATAAACATAATAACCATCTGCATTCAGGTCCGTGGTATATGTGAGCTTAAGCGAGTTTTTTGAGGTTACTACATAGTCTGTTATTTCCGGCGGATCCAGGGTGAGTTGATAGGTAATGTTATTCGTATCAGTTGAGGTAGTAGCCTTTTTTGAAACCATTAATTCGTTCGATACATTTTTATCGGTTTCTGAAGAACTAACGGATACAGGACTTTGATTTGATGATGGAATTACATCGGTGTCTGATGTATAGTCACCATAGGAGTTAAAAATGCCGGTCTTTTCATATAGCGTTTCATAAGCCTCGGCCTCACCACCTACATTTCCCGTAGAAGAAATCGGAGAGATGATTAGTGAAAAGCAAAGACAAAGTGCAACAAAGCTTTTATTTATATTAAAAAATTTCATTATATATTCCTTATCTGTATAAATGTATTATTTCTGTTTTCAGCAGTACAATTATAAACATGAAAAAGAAAAAATTCAACTATAAAATAATTAAGATTCGAGTCTAAGATTCGAGTCGAGGATCTGAAGGGAGTATAAGAAACTAAGATTCGAAGCTGAATATAGAAATGACCCTTTAATTGAAGTGTACACCTGATCAGCTTAAAATGTGACCGCATTAATTAGGGAATTCCTAAAGTGTATAAATTTCTTGGGTAATAAATCAATGATAATTTCAATTGACTGTTATGTATGCAAATGTTAAAATAATCAATAGTTTTAAACTTATTATTGGCTTTTTATTAACTATGGAAAAGAGGGTAAAGAATGAGTAATATTCCAAAAATTAAAGTGGGAATTGTGGCTGTGAGCCGCGATTGTTTCCCGGCAAATTTATCGGTTGACAGAAGAAAGGCGCTTGTAAAGGCTTACACAGATAAGTATGATGCAAGCGATATTTATGAATGTCCTATTTGTATTATTGAGAGCGAGATTCATATGGTTGAGGCTCTTAAGGATGTTCAGGAGCAGGGCTGTGAAGCTCTTTGCGTATATCTTGGTAACTTCGGTCCGGAGATATCGGAAACGCTTTTAGCAAAGCATTTTGACGGACCTGTTATGTTTTGTGCCGCTGCAGAGGAAACCTCAGCAAACGGCGGTCTTGTACAGGGCAGAGGTGATGCTTATTGTGGTATGCTTAATGCAAGCTATAATCTTAAGCTTCGTAACATTAAGGCTTATATACCTGAGTATCCGGTTGGAGATGCAGTTGAATGTGCAGATATGATTCATGAGTTTTTGCCTGTTGCAAGGGCTGTATATGCACTTCAGAATTTAAAGATTATAAGTTTTGGACCACGTCCGCTTAACTTCCTTGCTTGTAATGCACCTATTAAGCCATTGTATGATATTGGTGTTGAGATAGAGGAAAACTCTGAGCTTGACTTGTTCGAGGCATTTAATAAGCATGAAAATGATGAGAGAATTCCGGCTGTTGTGGAAGATATGGCGAATGAACTCGGAGCCGGTAATAAGAAGCCTGAGATTCTTAATAAGCTTGCACAATACGAGCTTACACTTCTTGATTGGATTGAAGAGCATAGGGGCTATAGAAAGTATGTAGCTATTGCCGGTAAGTGTTGGCCGGCTTTCCAGACACAGTTTGGATTTGTTCCTTGTTTCGTTAACAGCCGTCTTACTAAGCTTGGTATTCCTGTATCATGTGAGGTTGATATTTACGGTGCATTAAGCGAGTTTATCGGAACAGTAGTAAGTCAGGATGCAGTAACTCTTCTTGATATTAACAATACTGTACCGGATGATATTTATAATGAGGATATC
>JAILOA010000290.1 GCA_024691065.1 Lachnospiraceae bacterium
AATTTGAAAATCACGGAATTTCTTAGTCTGCTTTCCTCATACTCTTATTATTCTACATTAAAATCATACATATATCAAATACTTTAAACAGATTTTACATTAAAGCTACCTCTAATCCCTTCTTTTCCTACTTTAAAAAGGGTATACCCGGATTCTCATAAAAATTTATATCATATTGCAAATAACTCTTTTTTGATGTAAAATAGAAACATTGATACACGTGATTTTTTTGATTTTCACCCGATTATTTTAATGCTGACTGCTGAGAGTTTTACATATTTTTATTTATTAAATACTATACTTTATTTAAATACTTATATTTATATATTAAAATAATTGTCTGATTTTCAAACACCGAGGCCTTTTTCGGGCCGGTAGCTTATTCGAAAGGAGCATCTTATTATGAAGGTATTTACAACAGACAAAATTCGTAACGTAGTTTTACTGGGTCACGCAGGTTGTGGCAAGACAAGTCTCGTTGAGGCAATGGCATTTCTTTCTAATATTACTAACCGTATGGGGACGGTTGAGGCAGGAAATACAATCAGTGATTATGAAAAAGAAGAGGTAAAGCAGCAGTTTTCCATAAAGACTTCTGTGGTACCTATTATTTGGGATGGGTATAAGGTTAATATTATGGATACTCCTGGAAGCTTCGATTTCATCGGGGAGGTTGAGGAGGCTGTGAGCGTTGCTGATGCAGCCATCATTGTAATCTCGGGTAAAGCAGGAATAGAAGCAGGAACCAGGCGTGCGTGGGATATTTGTGAGAAAAACAAATTGCCACGCATGATTTTTGTAACCGATATGGATATAGACGATGCCAGCTACCGTCAGGTAGTACAGGATTTGCAGGAGCTCTACGGCAAGAGGATTGCACCGTTCCACTTCCCGATCAGAGAGAACGGTAAATTTGTTGGTTATGTAAATGTAATTCAGCAGAAAGCAAAACGCTGGAATGACAAAGGTACGGTTGATAAATCCGACGTCCCTGATTATTCGCAGGAAAACCTTGAAATCTTCCGCGACGTGCTTATCGAGACCGTTGCTGAAACAAGCGAAGAGTTTATGGACCGTTATTTTGAGGGAGATGAGTTCTCCGAGAATGAAATCCGTCAGGCTCTCCGTACCAATGTTTATGATTCTTCCATAGTTCCTGTACTCATGGGATCTAATCCTCAGGCAAGAGGTATGTACACACTTATGGCTGATATTATCAAATATTTCCCAAGTCCTGATCAGAAGGAATGCGCCGGAATTAATACATTGAACAATGAAATATTCAATGCCGATTACGACTTTTCAAAGCCAAAATCAGCATATATATTTAAGACAATGGTTGACCCTTACATCGGTAAATACTCTTTAATAAAAGTCAATTCAGGTGTCCTTAAGACGGACGATATGCTCCTTAATTATCATAGAGAAACAGAAGAAAAAATCGGAAAACTTTACGTAATCAGGGCAAATAAGGTTGAAGAAGTTCCTGAGCTTCATGCGGGTGACATAGGTGCTCTTGCAAAACTTCAAAGTGCCCAGACCACGGATTCCCTTTCAACCTCAAAGAATCCAATTGCTTACATCAGAGCTTCTATCTCCAAGCCTTATGTATTCCTTCGTTATGTAGCAAAGAAGAAAGGTGATGAAGATAAGATTTCACAGGCCATAAGCAAGATGATGGCAGAAGATCCTACTCTTAAGCATGTAAATGACAGCGAAAGCGAGCAGACTCTGTTATATGGAATCAGTGAGCAGCATTTGGAAATCACAAAGAATATTATGCTTGAGAAATATAAAGTCGATATTGACTTTATGACTCCGAAAATTGCATTCCGTGAAACAATTCTCAAGAAATCAGACACTGAATATAAATATAAGAAGCAGACAGGTGGTCACGGACAGTATGGTCATGTTAAGATGACATTCGAGCCTTCGGGAGACCTTGAAAACCCATATATCTTCGAGCAAACAGTAGTTGGCGGTACTGTTCCTAAGAACTACTTCCCGGCTGTTGAAAAGGGTATTGCCGAAGCTGTTAAGCACGGTCCGCTCGCAGATTATCCGGTTCTTGGTGTTAAGGCTGTCTTGTATGATGGTTCCTACCATCCGGTTGACTCATCGGAGCATGCATTTAAGCACGCCGCAATCCACGCATTTAAGCATGGTTTCATGGAAGCAGGTCCTGTACTTATGGAACCTATCGCAAGCATAAAGGTTACTGTCCCTGATGAATTCACCGGTGATGTAATGGGTGACTTTAATAAGCATCGTGGCAGGGTTCTCGGTATGACTCCTATGGATACAGGATATCAGGAAATTAATGCTGAGATTCCTTATTTAGAGCTTATCGGATATGATGCAAGGCTCCGTTCCATAACCAGAGGTTACGGTACATTTTCATATGAATTTGTAAGATATGAACAGGCTCCTAAGGATATTGCCAATAAAGAAATAGCGGCTGCCGAGGAAGCAAAGCAAAATAAGTAATTCAAGGATTTGTAAGATGTTTGATATATTATTACCAAAAAATCATCCCTTGAGTAATAAGGAGGTTTTATGAAAATCAAAAAAAATAACAACAAAACAATTAATACACTTATTAAAAGGGCTGCCGTACTTTTTACGGCGGCGACCCTTTCTCTCGGAGGCGGTTTTTTGGTTGATAATGTATCTTCAAAAGCAACTTTAATCGATAATGAAGATTTTACCTTAAATACTTCAAATATGACGGAAAAAGAGAAACACGACTATGAAATTGCCAGAAAATATGATGAAATTTTAGCAAATAACGCTATTAATTTTAAAAAGCCTAATATACCGGAGATAAAAATCCAAACTAAAAGCAATAAAAATAATATATTGAAGGCAGCCTTAAAGGAGAAATATGATCCGAGAAAATACGAAGATAATTGTCTTTCTCCGGTAAAGGATCAGGGTAATTACGGAACCTGTTGGACTTACGCTTCCCTGGAATGTTTACAGGACAGCTATCATGTAAAAAATCCTCATTCCTCTAAGCTTGACTTTTCGGAATGGGCTTTAGCATATTTCAGTTATGCTGCCCCAAACGGTATTTCCAATGATCCTTTATCTCTTACTACAGATAGCAGATATTATTCTAAATACACCGATGGCAGCTTAGATTTTTATCAAGGGGGAGGAGATGCTATATATTCTTTTCCTACAATGGTCTCAGGTCTTGGACTTGTAGATGAAGAAAATGCGCCATATACGGAAATGGATAATTTGTTAAGAAACGATGAATTGGCCACTCTTCCAATGTCACTTGGTGCCGATAAAAGTAAATATTTTGTGGATTCATTTTTCTATGTCCCATATGATGAAGATAATCTCGATTCCATAAAACAAAATATATTGGAATATGGTGCAGGCGAACTTTACTATGCTTCCGATTCTAAATATTATGATTATAAATATTCATCGTTCTACAATGACACCTGTGATTCGGCTAATCATGCTGTTAGTGTTGTTGGATGGAATGATAATTATCCAAAGGAGTACTTCCGTGTAACTCCGGAAAATGATGGTGCCTGGCTTATAAAAAACAGTTGGGGTGATTCATTTTGCGATGGCGGTTACTTTTGGATTTCATATGAAGATACAACCATTTCTGATTATATTTTATTCTCTTCTTTGAATGACAATAATACCGATTGCATATTCCAGTATACTAAAAATCTATATTCTTATATGGATTCTTTTGATAACAATAATACTTCAATTTGTAATCAATATACTGCTGAGTTTGATACCGGAATCGAAAAAGTCGGTTATTGGTTCTCTAAAAATCAAACGTTACATTTTGAATTAATAAAAAATACAACTGCAGCTAATAGCTCTCTAAAAAAATGTTGCGCTGAAGTTACTTTTACTGCTCCCGAATATGGTTTCTACACTCTTGATTTGGAAGCCGTTAATAATATGAATACACAAATCATAAAAGGCAGTAATTTTGTTATTAAGGTTACCGACGAAACAGATTTAAATATGGATGAAGGCGTTGATGAATATAAGGACATTTATACTGTTTCTTACTGCGAAAGTTCCGAATTAAAAAATAATATGTTTTGTATGACAGATTATTATAACGAATACGAAGAAGAATCGAAAAAAAATCGTAGTTTTTATTCCGAAGACGGTGGAAATACATATAATACATTATGTCTTAGGGGCGATAATTTTAAGTATTCCTTATTTGATATAAAATTATATGCCGATATTACAGAAGATGATAACATAAGTAATGATTTGGAAATTCCTGAAAATATAAATGTTAAATATACCAATGAAATCTTAAAACCTGAGGAGGCATCCGTAATTTCCATCTATGAAGCATCGGATTCAGCCTCTAAGTCCCTTATAAACGGTCGTTGTAATATGACATTTACTTTGGATAATCCTGAAATCGCTTATATCGATAAGCTTGGAAGAGTTTTTCCTAAAAAGCCCGGAACATCCAAGCTTACCATTACAATCTTCAATGTTAAATATAAAACAACATTAAATATAACATCGCAACCAATAACTTCATTAACAAAGGCCAATAATTATGCAACCGAGGACAATCCGGAACCTGTAAGTTTATCCACGGTATATGCCATAAATTATGATAAAAGCTCTAATATATGTTATGATGACCTTAAATACGAAGGTTTTATATATGAGGACGGTAAATATGTTGCTTCAGAAGATATAATTATAAGGAATAACGGTACATTTTCAGTTTTCAAAAATAATTCAAAATATAAAATTACAGTAACTTACAATCCTGATGAGAATACTAATTATTCTTTGGATTTATATTATGAAACAATATTTAATTTTAAAGAATGTAAAAATCTATCGGATATTCACATTTATGGAAGCGAATACAGAAATTTAACAGAAAATTTCTTTATTTATGATTTTGATAAATCCGTGGATTGTTTGCTTAATTTTGAAGAAGACGGTTATTTGGAAGATCAATCTGATTATATTTATATATATTCAATGAGCAGTAAAGAAAAAATAGATGACTTTACTAAGTTGGATTATTTAAATATGGATGAAAACACAGATGAAGAATCCGATATTAAATTCATAAATAAATATACCGGAGATGAATTTTTAAATGGAATTCATTTTTTCGGAAAAACCTTGTTAGTATTATTTAAGAGTGATACCTACATGACGGATGTCGGATTTAAAATGACCGATGAAATAACACCTGTCGAAGACGGTATCAACAGAATCAGTGAAATATTACCTAAGGAAACAGTTGAAGATGGTGTATATAAATTAAACCTCGGCGATGAGATTGATTTATATGATCTTGTATATGTCACACCTACAACCTGTTCTTCCATTTCAGTGGCACCGTCAAAATCCGCAGTTGATTATGTTGTTATTAATGCCGAAAATTATTCATCCTGTGCGGATATAGATGATGACAACGTGCTGACAGCCAATAAATGCGGCGAATTCGATGTATACTTCAACAGCAAACTAAATGATGATATCGGAGATGAGAGTAAACAGTTAAAAATTACCATTAAAATAGAATCCGATACACCGCTTAACAGTCTTAACTTCAGCAAAAAATACGAAGGTAAATTAACACTGGAAAGAAATACCTTTGATACTCTGGAATTTGAAGAGGGCGAAGATGCTTATAAATATAACATCAAATATACCTTTGAAGGATCATGTATCAGTATTAACGAAGACAATGAAATATATGGATTACTTCTTGGAACCACAACGGTTACGGCCAGTTACGGGGATTTAAGCACTAAACTTGAGGTTTCTGTTGTACTTCCTGAAAACCCTGACATTGAGTCATTGCAATCTCCACATAATTATATTGCGGATACTGCAGAAAAATATTATTACACCTACAAAGAAGACGGAGAAGCGGTTGATTGTGAAGCGCTTGAGATACATTTTGATCATGAATCCGAAATATCCGATAAAGATAAAGTAGAGGTATTCGATAAAGACGGTAACTTGATAGAAACCATCACCAATAACTATATGTATATAAGTAATTATAGATTAGTTGTTCCCGGAAATGCTTTCCAAATAGTCTTTACAACCGTAAAGGAAACAGATGATGAAGGAACGGAATCAGAAAAACCATATGGATTTAAAGTAAAGGAAGTGACTCCTGTAACACTACCTACGGATTTTACAATTGATGATATAAAGGTAAATATAGCGAAGGTTGTTTATAATTCCGAAAAAAAAGTACCGATTACTTTACCTGAAGATGAAGAAGATGCATATATCATGCCAAAGGTAGTTTCCGAAGAAAGAAATACTGATATTTGTTTCTGTTATGCATTCCTTAATGAATTATTTATACAGTCATACAAAGAAGTAGGAAGTAGCACATTTGAAATTCAGGTTCTGACTAAGAACGGATATGTAACAAAATCTTTTACAGTTGAATATTATGATGATCCAAATGAGACTGAGGCTCCTTCGGAAACTCCTGAATCAACTGATAGTCCTGAAGCCACAGAAACTCCGACTATTGAACCTGTTAAAACAGATAGTCCTGAAGCCTTTGATACTTCAACTCCAAGTGCAACACAACCTTCTACTCCAAGCGCAACGGATGAGATATCTCCGTCCGAAACTGAAACTACTGCTCCTTCTGATACCGGCACACCTGTTATAACCAATGAGCCGGCAGACAGTAATGTTCCGGAAGCAACTGACAGTGAGGTTCCAAGTACAAATCCTGAAGAAAGCATAAAACCTTCAGAAACCTCCATTCCTGAAGACACCGGTATTCCTGATGTAACCGATAACCCTGAAGAAAGCACTATCCCTAAGGAAAGTGCTAAACCTAAGGAAACAGAAGGTGCAGCTCCTACTACCGCTCCCGGCGAGACAGTAAGCCCTGCAAACAATACTCCGGTTCCTACATCAGGTAACACATCAGCAGCTACCGTTACCACACAATCATCCATAAATACAACAATGCAATATATAAAGCCTCCTAAGGTAGTTATTAAAAAGATTAAGGCTAAAAAGAAAAAGCAATTGATTGTAAAATGGAAAAAGCTTGAAGGTATATCGTATTATCAAATTGATTATTCAAAGAAAAAGAAATTTAAATCTTACAAGAGAAAGAGCTATAAAGCAGATAAAAAGAAATGTACCATTAAAAAGCTTAAATCCAAAAAGAAATACTATATCAGAATAAGAGCTGTTAATGAATATCCTGACGGAACAGGAAATGTAATTACGGTCTACGGTGATTGGACCAAAGAAAATAAAAAGACAAAATAAAAGCAAGCGCCTGCAAGGCGCACTCTAATAAAACACCCCGAAGCATAACGCTCCGGGGTGTTTTTATAAATTACATTATTTACTTATTAACCGGACACTGACTTTATTCCGGTTCTGAATTCTACTTAACCTTTACGGTTGTCATAGCCTTCTTTTCTTTGACCTTAAGATGTCCCGGTCCTGAATTCTACTTAACCTTTACGGTTGTCATAGCCTTCTTTTCTTTGACCTTAAGATGTCCCGGTTCTGAATACTACTTAACCTTCACGGTTACCACAGCCTTCTTTGCTCCGACCGTGATTGTCATCTTGGTCTTGCCCTTCTTTAATCCCTTAACCTTAAGTGTAACTTTATTCTTTGTAATAGACTTACCGGTTACCTTAGCTATCTTCTTAGGCTTATAGCTAGCCTTTAAGGTATCTGTTGTTTTCTTCTTTTTATTCTCAGCTTTGATACTGAAAACTACTTCTGCAGTCTTATTTGCCTTTACGGTTACCTTCTTTTTCTTAGCCTTAAGTTTCTTTGTAAGATTTTCTACGGTCACCTTAATTACTGCGGTCTTTCCGCCTGCAACAAGTGTAATATTTGCGGAGGCTCCCTTTGTAGCACTTGCAGGTACTGTAATTTCCAGTTCTGTATCCGAATTAACTTTTGCAGTTGCAACCTTTTCATTACTTGATAATACCGAAGGCTTAACTGCCACACCACTTGCATTAACTGACTTAAAGTTAACTTTCATACTATTTCCCTGCTTAACTACTACCTTGCTCTTATCTACCGTAAGAGTAACCCCTGAACCTGAAGCAGCATTAGAAGAATTGATTATATAATATTGTTGAATTATTACACTTCCGGATGCAGCATTTGTACCATTGTTTCCGTTTGTTCCGCTATTTCCGTTATTACCATTATTGCCGTTGCCACCCGGTGTAGTTGTACTTCCCGGTGCTGCAGATTCACTTCCCGGTGCCGCGGATTCACTACCCGGCGCTGCAGATTCACTTCCCGGTGCTGCAGATTCACTTCCCGGTGCCGCAGATTCACTTCCCGGTGCTGCAGTTTCATCTCCTTCGATAGGAGCATTTGTATCATCAGGATTATCTCCGGGCTCCGGTGTCTCATCACCTGTAATATTTCCCTTACCATTATTATCTATTTCCTCTTGTGTAAGGGCATCAATACTTGTGATTCCATAACCATAACTGTTGGCCTTTTTATTTCCATATAACAGGAATGTAACCGTACTTCCCTTAATGGCAAGTGTATGCTCTGATGTACCATCAAAGCAGAAGCTCTTACCTGTTGCAAAATCAGTAACTCCTGAAGTTTGCTCAACACCATTATTCATAAAGTGATAGGTTGCATAATTTCCTTCTATCTCGATATAGCTTCCATCCTCAGCAATTATATGAAGTTTTTCCTCCGAAAGAAGTGAAGCCTTATCAAATACTATCTTGAGATAATCTGCATCCTCGACTGTATAAGTCTGTATATTGCTTCTCTCTGCAAATGGATGCGATACGGAAGGAAGTTCCTCACTTGCAGGTGCATTTGGGACTACTCTGATTCCTCCGCAAGCAGCATTTACATCACCTAACTTAAGTACATCGGAAACGCCCTCAGTCTCATCTGAAATCTTTACGGTATATTTGTAATCCACATATCCATTTTTATCATCATATTGATTAAATGTAACGTCAGGAATTGTAGCTGTGATGCTTGTTCCATCGCCTTCAATCTTTGACATTGTAT
>JAILOA010000299.1 GCA_024691065.1 Lachnospiraceae bacterium
ATGAACAATATTTGAGTTTGTGAGGAAAATCGATATGAATGTATTAGAAGCTATCCGTTATCGGCATAGTTACAGAGGAAAATATAAAAATGATCCCGTACCCAAAGAGGATCTTATGAAGATTATGCAAGCCGGTCTTGACGCACCGTCCGGCTGTAATAAGCAGACGACATCACTGATTGCGATTGACGATCCGGAAGTGCTTGAAAAGCTTCATCAAGTGATTAATCCACCGGTTGGAGAGACAGCACCTGCCGCCATCTGTGTTCTAACGCAGAGGATTAATGCATACCGGGATAAGTGCTTTGCCGTACAGGACTATTCTGCTGCAATTCAAAATATGTTGCTTGCCATCGTTGAACTTGGATATCAAAGCTGCTGGTATGAAGGTCATATAACGGATGATGACAGAATCTGTGACAGAATGGCACAGATACTAAATGTACCCGACAGCTATGAGTTGGTCTGCTATTTACCTGTTGGAATTGCTGAAAATAATACCAATCCACCTAAAAAGAAATCGTTTGAGGAAAGGGCATGGTTTAATTTCTTTCCGAAGATTTGATAAAAGTTTTTGGGATTGAGATTGGGATTAAGGTGTTAGGAAACCCAGAAATCCTACGTGCAGCAAAGACTTTAAGAGTATGTGGATGATGGGATTGAGAAAGTTATAAAGTTACCGGTAAATCAGAAATCCTGCGTGCACCAAAGACTTTAAGAGGATGTGGATGATGGGATTGAGAAAGTTATAAAGTTATCGGTAAATCAGAAATCCTGCGTGCATCAAAGACTTTAAGTAACTTGAAGATAATGAAATTAGATTTATGATTTAGTTATAGGGTGACCCAGAAAGTGAGAAAAATCTTGAGTAATTATTCTAGTTTAAAGGACGGACTGAACGCTGCATTTATAGATGGAAATGTAGCGTCAAATATGGATTATACACCTGAATTCGTGCTGAATAATGTGAGTGAGGGTAAGAAAGTTTTAACATCGATTAAGCATGAACTCAGAAGATGTGATAAATTCCAAATTAGTGTTGCATTCATTACAGAAGGTGGAGTATCTGTGTTGAAGGCATTATTAAAAGAACTTGAAAATAAAAATATACCGGGTGAAATAATTACAACAAATTATTTGACATTTAGTCAGCCAAGGGCATTGAAGGAATTAAATGATCTTAGAAACATTACTTTGAAAATGTATGATGTAGATCAGGCAGGAATTGGATTTCATACAAAGGGGTATATATTTAAGAGAAATGAAATATTTAGGATAATAATAGGTAGTTCTAATATGACTACCAGTGCGCTAATGGCAAATAAGGAGTGGAATACCAAAATTGTTTCAACCGACCAGGGCGAGATGGCACAGCAAATTGTGGCGGAATTTAATGAGCTATGGAATTCCGAATACACGCTGGACTTCGATGAGTTTTATGAAAAGTACAAACAGAAATACGATATAATTAAAAAGCAGAGAGAGATTGCAAAAAAGGATAAAGTGACATCGATTGTGAAATACTCTCTGAAGCCAAATTCGATGCAGGTTGATTTTATTTCCAACCTCCGGAAAATAATTGAGTCGGGTGAGAACAGGGCTCTTTTGATTTCTGCAACCGGAACCGGAAAGACTTATGCATCGGCATTTGCAATGCGTGAGCTGGGATTTAAAAGAGTATTATTCCTTGTGCACAGAGGTGCGATTGCAAGACAGGCGCTCGATTCATTTAAAAATGTATTCGAAGACGGAAAATCCATGGGGATGATTGGCGCAGGTCATAAGGATTACGAATGTGATTATATATTTGCTATGGTTGAAACGCTTCACAAAGAGGAGCATCTTACCCGTTTTAAGCCGGATGAATTTGATTGCATAGTGCTTGATGAAGCTCATCACAGCCCGGCAAATACATATCAAAAGGTAATGGAATATTTTAAGCCGAAGTTATTTTTAGGGATGACTGCGACTCCTGATAAAAGAGAGGATAAAAACACAAGTAAAAATGTATATGAATTATTTAATTATCAAATAGCCCATGAAATAAGGCTTCAGCAAGCGATGGAAGAGGATTTGCTGTGTCCGTTTCATTATTTTGGTATAGCTGATATTGAAATGATTGGGGATTTTGTACTTTATGAAACAAAAAATAAACCGGATAAAGCAAATGGAATCGGCACAAAAGCCACACCGGATAATCCGGACGGGTTCGGCACAAAAGCCACACCGGATACCACTGACGGTGTTGGAGCAAAAACCAAACCAACAGTAAACCAAAATGTTGCGATACCGGAAAAT
>JAILOA010000305.1 GCA_024691065.1 Lachnospiraceae bacterium
CAACATCCTCGCCGGTGGCAGTAGTATCCTCACCTTTAACGTCTTCTCCGGCAACATCCTCGCCGGTAGTTTCCTCAGCCGGAGTCACGTCCCCGTCGGTAGTTTCCTCAGCCTGCACCACAGTAACCCCGTCCGAACCAAATAAATTCTGTGAAAATGTAGCGCCTGTCGCTACCATACTGAAACTAAGTAAAACCGAAATAAATTTGCTTTTTCTCATAAGCCCTCCTCATATAAAACAATAAAACCAACACAATTATAATTTCAACCTAATAAAATTATAACAAATACCGGTTTTATTACAAGTTTCGAATTTGTGATTAAAGTGTCCGATTTTGCTATTGTACGTTGCCAATTCACGCAAAATTTGCTAAAATTAATTAACAAATTTCGTAGAAATAAGTATCAAATTCACATAGAATTAAAAACCAATATTAGATATACATAAAATTACAAACTAATATTAGATTCACATAGAATTAAAAACAAGTATCAAATTTACATAGATATAAAGGAGTTCGATATGGAGTATCAGGTAAATTATCAAATGAACGAAAACGTAAAAGAGCTATCCTTCAGTTGTTGGAAATACAATCAGGAGGCGGGGTACAAATACCCCCTTCATTGCCACGCCTATTACGAGATATCGCTCGTGACAAAGGGCCAAAGAGAAGAATATTTCAATCATAATTATTACAATGCAAACGAAGGCAAAATGTTTTTCTTCAGCCCTCTTAATGTACACGGTTTCCGCAATAACTCGGAGGTTTCGGACATGATTCTGCAGTTTTCACCCGAATTCATAAATGCAAATGTCCCGAACCTAAGCAAAAATGACATAATCACAGTTTTCCCCGGCGCCGAGCCATATATAGATATATCCGACTGCCCGGAAATCCAAGCCATTATACGCAAGCTAAACACCGAGTGTCACAGCATGTCGGATGAATATGGACAGCCGCAAAAAACCCACACCCCGGCCCCGTTGCATACATTATTATCAGAAGAAAATGCATCGCCCGACGCAAGAATCTCAAAAAGAAACCTGAAAACATCCATACTTCTTCTCGAATTACTGGACATTTTATTTGAAAAAGAATATTTGATAGTACACTCCAGTCAGAATAATTATCTCGACTTTCCACTGGTGGAAACCGTTATAAACACGATATTATCGGACCCTTGCAACACCCCGTCATTAAAGGAAGCCGCAGATTTGGTGAACATAAGTTATTATCATTTCAGCCGGATGTTCAAAAAAACAGTCGGGATAAATTACCAGGAATATTGCAATATATCGCGAATCCGTCACGCCGAGGAACTCCTGTCCGAAAGCGATAAAAGCGTATCGGAAATCGCATTTGAAATAGGATATGAAAGCAATACCAGCTTCATAAAATCCTTTAAAAAATATCTCAATACTACTCCATCAAAATACCGAGACAGACAGAAGAACAAATAAATGTAACCGGCAAAACAAAATCAAACCGGTAAAACAAAATTAAACCGACAAAACAAAATCAAATCAGTTACATTTATAAAATATAAAAGCAGGCTGAGTGATTAAACCACAGATAAACCATACCCACATTTAAAAACATTTAAATCATAAAAAACTACGGTATGGAAGCATTCACCCAGCACAACAAAAACGATATCATTTTAATCCTTAAACAAATACTACATCTAATAGGTAGAATCAGGTAAAAAATTAACAATATTAATAAACAAATTTTACATTAAATTGATTGAAATAACCCCGTGAAAGTATTAAAATGTAACAAAGCGAAATGCACGTAGAATATTTAAAACAGCTATAAAGACATATCAAGATAATAAAAAAATTTGGTAACAAAAAAGCATATAGTAAAAAAGAATAATAATTACTAATAAATAAGAACCAAGCAGTTGCATTAGAATCAAAAAAGAGCAATTAACATATAAAAAACAACCAACCGGTTGCTTTAGAATCAAAAAAGAGCAATTAACATATAAAAAACAACCAACCGGATGCATTAGGATCAAAAAAGAGCATTTACATAGAAAATAAAAACAACAAACCAGTTGCTTTAGAATCAAAAAAGAGCAATTAACATAAAAATCAACCAACAATGCAAACATTTCAAAACAAAGAAGGGAGGCACTATGCTAAAAGAATGGGTCAAAAATGAAAATATCAGCGACGAGGAAATCTCCGAGAAACTGGAGGAGGCGAGGCTCGCGCTTGCATCACGCCAGATGAAAATAAAGGAAAATAAACTTCCGGTCCTCGTTATATTTGATGGCTGGGGCGCGGCCGGAAAAGGAAGCGTACTCGGCAGAGTAATAAAAAATCTGGATCCGAGATTCTTCAAATGCCAGACACTCTCGGAGCCGACGCAGGAGGAACTGCGCCGCCCGTTTTTATACAGATATTTTGTGAAAATTCCAAAAGAAGGAAACTTCGCATTCTTCGATGAAAGTTGGATGGGCGAGGTAACCTACAATTATATGAAGAAAAATGTATCGAAAGAGCAGTATCGCGAGCAGATTACCGGCATCAAGAGGTTCGAGCGCCAGCTCAATGACAACGGCTACCTGGTGGTAAAATTCTTCTTCCATATAGACCAGAAGACACAGAAAAAGCGACTCAAAAAGCTTGAGAATGACAAGAACGCCAAGTGGCGCGTGGCAAAGCGCGACAAATGGGAGAACGAACATTACGACAAATGTCTCGACGTTTACGACGAGTACATTGAAGCCACAAACCAGTTCGTGGCACCATGGTATTTCGTAGATTCTTCTAATAAGAAACAAGCCGAACTGACAGTAATCGAAACCCTGGTTAAGAGTATCGATGTAGCCTTGTCTAATTCCAAGCAAAATGTACCGGTTTTGCAAAACATTTTCCCGCTTGTTAAAACACAGAAGCTTGCAGATGTCGATTTAGACAAGACAATTGAGAATGATGCTTACAAACAGAGATTGGATGAGCTTCAGAAAAGACTGGGCGAACTTCATAATGAAATATATAAGAAGAAAATCCCTGTGATTATCGCATACGAAGGCTGGGATGCGGCCGGAAAAGGCGGTAATATAAAGAGACTTGCGGCAGCGCTAGATCCGAGAGGGTACGAGGTACATCCGATTGCAAGTCCCGAGCCGGACGAGAAAGCAAGGCATTATCTCTGGAGATTTTGGAAAAGGCTTCCAAAGGACGGTCATATCGCAATATTTGACAGAACCTGGTACGGACGTGTAATGGTAGAGAGGCTCGAGGGCTTCTGCAGCGAGAATGACTGGCAAAGAGCATACAATGAAATAAATGAATTTGAGAAGGAGCTCAGTGACTGGAATGCTGTAATCGTTAAGTTTTGGGTTCAAATCGACAAGGACACCCAGCTTGCCCGCTTTAATGATAGGAAGAACAATCCGGAAAAACAGTGGAAGATAACCGACGAGGATTGGAGAAACCGCGAAAAATGGGATGATTACGAGGTAGCCATAAATGAGATGATCGAAAAGACGAGCACTACATTTGCACCTTGGTATATACTGGAGTCAAACGATAAGCACTATGCGAGGATCAAAGCCCTGGAAACAGTAATCGCCGCAATTGAAAAGAAATTGGAAGAATATAAATAGAACATTTTAAATCAAACACCAAATATGAATCTCCCCGCCGGGAGTTGATACGTACCCTCTTTACTTGATGATAGGTAAAGAGGGCATTTTCTTCTTGACATATATGTAAAAATTTGATATTATGACATAGTTGATTTAGAAAGACAACGTTTTATATAACGAAATCACCGTTGGTTTATATAATTAAAAGGTTGGTTCTTATTCAGCTTGGAGAAGTACTCAAGTGGCTGAAGAGGCGCCCCTGCTAAGGGTGTAGGTCGTGTGAGCGGCGCGAGGGTTCAAATCCCTCCTTCTCCGTACAAAAACAAGAAGGCTTTAGGCCTTCTTTTTTTCTACGGAAATAGTGGATTTGTCCGAGCGCCGCGAGCGGCGGGGGCAAAAGCACCGAGCGCCGCCGGTGGCGGAAGAAGCGAGGCGCTTTTGTGACGGTGTCCAAAGAGCCCGACCAAAGGGAAGGGCGATTTGCTGACACCGGAAGGGCCTGTTCAAATCCCTCCTTCTCCGTTTATATTTATCGCTGTAAATGCCGTGATTTCGGTAGGTACAGCGATTTTTGTTTTTAGACGACGGTGCAAACCAATGCAAACCGTCTCGGGAAAGCGACTTTACACCTTGGTTTTGCTGTTTTTTCTCTTTTGATATGGTAGCTTGTCAGAAAGGATGTTACATTTGTTTTTGTTTTGCATCTGATAAGCTTAGCATATCTTTTGAATTTTTATTGTGGTTATACATCTTTCGTTCCTATGATTTGCATAGATAAGGCGGAGGACAATGTTATAAATATGTCAGTAAAGGGAATGATTGCATATAATTCTTTACAACTTAGCATGGCACAAATAAAAGAAATATGAGATAACATCAAAAAATGTTACTGATGTGATTAAGGGAGAAATTTGTGTAAATATCAAAGAGCAGTGAACCGATTAAAATTCTTACCGGAGGAGCAGAAATGAAAGTAAAATTATCAGACATCATTGGTGCCATAGAAATGATGGATCAGTATTCCGAGTATTTCTTAGATAAAGAAACCGGAGAAATAGAATGGGTTAGTGATATGACTATGACACGGGAAGAGCAGGAAGAAATCTATGACCGTCTGGATGTGCATGGTTTTTACAGGCTTCCTACATCGTTTGACATCCGGGATTATGATATTATGGAGAACTTTGTGAATACATTATCTGGCTCTACATATGACAGACTTGCTTC
>JAILOA010000318.1 GCA_024691065.1 Lachnospiraceae bacterium
TCCATCATAGAAAGCTGCTCGAGATAGTTTGAGCCCTTTACGAGAACACCATTCTTTGAAGCAGCGCCTATGCCACCGAAAAATGATAATGGAACCGATATTACAAGGGCGCACGGGCATGATATTACAAGAAATGTACAGGCCCTGTATATCCAAATCAAAGGATTTCTGAATATTATAGAAGGAACGATTGCAAGGATTAGCGCACATATAACCACTATTGGCGTGTAAACCTTGGCGAACCTCGTAATAAAGTTTTCCGTAACCGACTTCTTTTCGGATGCATTTTCTACTAATTCCAATATTTTGGATACGGTTGAATCCTCAAACTTCTTTTCCGCCCTTATATGAAGGAGGTTTTCACCATTTATGCAACCGGAAATAACAGTATCATTTACATCAACTTTACCCGGTACACTCTCACCTGTTATTGCTGATGTGTTAATCATGCTGCTTCCCTTGATAACCACGCCATCGACAGGAATTTTCTCACCCGGCTTTATTACCAATGTATCGCCGACATTAACTTCATCCGGAAATACTTCCTCTATTTCTCCGTCCTCTTGCAGAATATAAGCGCTTTCAGGTGCGAGATCCATAAGCTCCTTTATGGATTTTCTGGATTTTTTTACTGCATAGGATTGGAAAAATTCGCCAACCTGGTAAAAAAGCATTACTGCACAGGCTTCTGCGAACTCCTTTGTTATAAATGCACCGATTGTTGCTATTACCATAAGAAAAGATTCGTCCAAAAGCTGCTTATTATAAATTCCGAGAAATGCATTTTTAATAACAGAGAAACCTACTATAAAATAAGGGATCAAAAATAATGCAAGCATTATCCAGTCATTTTTATTAATAAAGGAGAAAACGCTTACATGATCTATTATTTCAAAACAAACAAATAATATTCCGGCTATAATTATTCTTTTCAGTTCTCTTTTCTGTTTTTTAGTCATGATCCACCTGTTTCTTTCCATTTATTATTCTTTTATATCGATACAAATCGATTCCGATTGCATTTACTTTTTTATATCGATACAAATCGATTCCGATTGCATTTTCTTTTTTTATATCGATACAAATCGATTACTATTGATTTTACTTTTTTCTTATATCAATACAAATCGATTCCGGTTGCATTTACTTTTTCTTATATAAATACAAATCGATTCCGATTGCATTTACTTTTTCTTTATTTTAATGTAGATACCCAAGATACTTGATTTTACAATTATCATTACATCACAATCGTACAATCAGGCTCAACCTTCTTTATTTCTTTCTGTGCCAATTTTACTACATCTTCAAATACTTCATCTTCAGCTTCAATCGTAAGTTTTTGATGCATAAAATTAACAGTTGCTGATTTAACCCCCTCAAGCTTATTGATAGCTTCTTCCATCTTAGCTGCACAATGTGCACAATCAAGGTCCTCTAAGTCATATCTCTTTTTCATGATTTGTTCCTCCGTATAATGTGATTTTTTTGTTTGGATTCATTTGTTGCATTATTCTTCTTCGATATGTTCTTTACCCATAAATAAAATGCTTTTTACGTGATCATCAGAAAGAAAATACATCATTGATTTTCCTTCGCGTCTTGAATCAACTAATTTGGAAACTTTTAAAATCTTCAATTGATGCGAAACTGCGGATTGATTCATTTCTATATCTTCGCATATTTCAGTTACGCTTTTTTCGCCATCAAATAATGTAAATAAAATCTTGATTCTTGTTGAATCACCGAAGATTTTAAATAATTCAGCTAAATCAATAAGTTCATCTTCCGGTATTTTTGAACAATTATTTTTCTCTGAAGACATACAACATTACCTCTCTCTAAATTTCATTTATGAACAAACATTCATATGAATTGTTGTTCATATGAATATATTATCATATATTCATTTAACTGTCAACTGCTTATTTGTCTTTTATATATATTTATAAATGATGTTCTTGAGTCTGATTTGCTTCTTACAAAAAATACAGAAAACATCTTGTCTTGCCCCCTATCCCCACCTACGCCTTCACAACTTAAAGTTAAGAGTTTATCTCACTATATAAAATTTACTATTAAATATCTCCCTTTAAATATAGCCCTCAAAACAATTTTTTTCTTTCAAAACTTTTTTAAAAAAATTGTTGACGAACACCTTTCATTCTGTTATAATGCACTAGTGCTTGTTTGAGAGCACCATAAATTATAGCTTTTGGAGAGATATCGAAGTGGTCATAACGAGGCGGTCTTGAAAACCGTTTGTCCGCAAGGGCGCGAGGGTTCGAATCCCTCTCTCTCCGTTACTTAGATAATTCAGAAGATTTCTTCTGAATTATTTTATGTAAATTGAAAATTAATAATGAATGTAAATTCAGCTTGGAGAAGTACCCAAGAGGCTGAAGGGGCTCCCCTGGAAAGGGAGTAGGTCGTTAATAGCGGTGCGAGGGTTCAAATCCCTCCTTCTCCGTAAAAAAAAGAAGGCTTTTTGCCTTCTTTTTTTTTCGGGAAGAGTGGATTTGTCCGAGCACCGCGTGCGGCGCGGGCAAAAGCACCGAAGCGCCGCCGGTGGCGGATGAAGCGAGGCGCTTTTGTGACGGCGTCCGCTGAGCCGTCCGGATGGACGGGCGAAGCGTTGACGCCGGATGGGCCTGTTCAAATCCCTCCTTCTCCGTAAAAAAAAGAAGGCTTTTAGGCCTTCTTTTTTTGTGCGGAAATAAAGAGTTCAAACCCGAGCACCGCGTGCGGCGCGGGCAAAAGCACCGAAGCGCCGCCGGTGGCGGATGAAAATTCAAATCAATACCCTCTCAAATTATTTTAATAATGGTACGTTACATTTGATGCAACGATCATCATTGAAAGAATTCTTCTTACCACATACCACGCAGTAAATAAACTTTGCCCTGGATTTATCATAAAGCTCATAAGGAAAGGCAAATCCAGGATGATATTTAAACCTGTCTCCTATATTTAAATAATTAAAGGCAAGTATAAGACTTCCTTCCCGCTCCACAATTTTCTTTTTGGCACCAGTATCTGTTCTTACATACATTATATATTCGGTTTCCATATAGGTTTTATCCGAATTATTGTGAACATATCTATTTTCAATTTTTTTATCAATTACCACACCTTCATATGGCCTTTGAACCCTCATTTTAAGCGAACTTATAATGGTTATAATCAGAAATACCACTGAAACTATAATCCCGTATTTAAGTGCTTCCTGAGTAGTAATCTTTTCAGTTACATTACTATAAATCACAAAACCAATAATTGGCAGAGGTATAATAAAAATCCCGAAAATTCCGGACACTCTGCTATGTTTTTTTAATGCTGCCTTTATCTCGGGATCATCGACCCTTTTTGAATACCCTTGATATATGGGATTCCCTCCGTTCATTATACCATTCCCCGGATAAACACCTTTTATTTGACTACCGCAATATATGCAAAATTGTTTATTTGGAGATAAATTTTTACCACATTTCGGACAATTCATATAATCACCTACAATCCAATTTTCAGTTCATTTATTGGATTTTCCTTTCTCCCATCTTTCCGGGTATGATGATCTCATCTTCTTTCTATTTATGCCTTATTAAACTTAATATACATTTCATGATTTAATCAATGATATTCTTTACTTCTCTTCGCTACCTGCTCATGACAAATGGCACTTTATACCTTGAAATCCCCCACCTACGCCTTCACAGTTTAGAAATTGAGATTTCTCTTACTGCGTTAAAATCTTTAATGATTCATTTAATGCAACTACTAATATCACATTCTTCTATTTATACCATCCAATTTTATAATGATTTAGTTTCATTATTTATTAATTCATTTCATAATAAGTTTTGTTTTCATCATTTATTTCCGTATTACATATGATATTTGGGCTTCATTTATTTACTACCATATTCTTAATATGTTTTGATTTTTCATTTATCTCCATTTTGCATAAGATATATGAATTTCATTTTATTTTCTGAAATATAATGAATATTTTAAATGATCTCTTTTTACTTATTTTATTATAAAACAATCCGGTTAAACTCTCAATATTGACCGTAAATTTGTCAATGACTATTCTTTGTCACAAGAGTAATTTTGCTTTTTACACTTAATAAATATTCACCGTAAATTTGTCAATGACTATTCTTTGTCACAAGAGTAATTTTGCTTTTTACACTTAATAAATATTCACTTTACAAA
>JAILOA010000336.1 GCA_024691065.1 Lachnospiraceae bacterium
TGATTGTAATCTTAGCACTACCTTTCTTAATACCTGTAACATTTCCCGACGCATCTACAGTTGCAACTGTCCCATCGGAAGAAGACCATGTAAATGTATCTGTTACGGCACCTGACTTTTCACCGGTAGCTGTATAACTAAGCTTAACGGCGTCGCCCACATTTACAGTTTTAGATGTATCCATAGTAAGTGTCTTAACAGGATTCTTCTCCTTTGTAACTGTAACCTTGCAAGCGCCGGAAGTATATGTATCTCCGGTGTATTTACTTGTGAAACTTGCTGTTATATTAGCTGTTCCTTCAGCTACAGCAGTAATCTTTCCGTTACCGTCAATCGTGGCAACGGATGAATTATCGCTTGAATACTTAATTGAAGCGCTGTCCTCATCATTTGTGCCAGGTGTAATCGAACCTGCAATAGTTGAATTGCCACCTACAACAAGTGCAACTTCCTCAGGAATTGTAATTGCAGTTCCCGGAACATATACATTTACTTCACATGTATCTGTCTTACCGTTATTTGAACTGGCGGTAATAACTGCCTTTCCTCTTGAAACAGCAGTAACATTTCCTTCGCTGTCAACCTTTGCTACCTTTGTATTGGATGATGTAAATGTAAGCGTCTGGTCTGATGCATTCTCCGGAAGAACGCTTGTCTTAAGAGTTTCGCTTCCATAATTACCATCCTTTATAAGCAATGTAACGCTTTCCTGCTCAATAGTTACGTTTTCTACCGGTTCATTAACCGTCACATTACATGTTGCAGTCTTACCGTTAGCAGTCTTTGCTGTAACAGTAGCTGTTCCCTTGCCTGTAGCTGTAAGCTTAGCTGTACCGTCTCCGTTGTCAGTAACCTTAACTACATTTGCATCGGAAGATGTAAATGTAACTGACTTATCTACGGCATCCTCCGGATAAACAGTAGCTGTAAGGCTTGTCTCGGCACCGTTATTTATAGTTATATTTTTATTGCTTAATGAAACGCTTTCTGCTTCAACTACTGCTTCCTCTTCGGTAACAGTAATTGTTATGGTTGTATAAACATTGTTATTTGCCTTTGCTGTAATGGTTACAGTACCGGAAGATAATGCCGTTACAATACCATTATCAACAGTAGCAATTGTCTCATCACTACTTATCCATGTAATAGTATCAGTTGTATTTTCAGGGTCTGTAGCCGCCTTCAGTTGTAAGGTTCCATTGATATCTACTTCCTGAGAACCTGTAGTACTTGTAAGAGTGATATCGGTTGCTACTATTTCTTTAGCCTCAACATTAATTGTACAAGTAGCCTCGGCATTACCTGCCTTTGCTGTAATTACAGCCTCTCCTTCTTTTACGGCTGTTACCTTACCATTCGAATCAACGGTAGCAACATTTTCATCTGAAGAAGACCATGTAATTGTCTTATTTGTCGCATTGGATGGCAATATGCTTGTCGCACTTAAGTTTGCAGTATTGCCTTCCACCAATGAACGCTTTGATGCATTGAGAGTAATCTCAGACACCTTAACCTCATTAACGGTAAATGTCACATCCTGTGATTTAACATTGGAATCAACAACTGATACTGCCCTCGCCTTTGTGGTTCCGATACCTGCAGTTGTTACCTTACCGCCGGCATCTATTGAAATAATACTTGTATCATCAACTTCCCACTTAACTGACTTATTTGCTGCATCCTCAGGCAAAACGGTTGCAGTAAGATTTGTTGTCTGTCCAAAGTCGATTGTATATTGATATTGCTCCAATGTAATCGATGAAGGCTTAATTACCTCTTCAACATTTTCAATAGTAATACCATTAGAGCTTATGTAAATATATTTTGAAGTATCTTCTTTATTTACAAGTTTCGCATATACTACCGAATTCTCATCGGCAAGCTTAAAAGCACTTGTGTATGGACTGAATGTAATCTTATCAAGCTCTTCCTTGGTGAGAGCCGATGTACTTTCCGATGTCTGATATGAGAAAATGTAATATGAAATCTCAATATTGTTTCTTACTTCTTCACTTTCATTGGTTGCTTCGATGGTTACTTCATTATCAGCTTTATAATTTCCAAATGTAATAACACTGAGAAGTGTTTCCCAGAAGCTTCCTTCTGTAATAGAAATCTTACCCTTAGGTGTCTCGGCCTCAGGCTCCGGTGTATCTTCAGGATCTGATGTAGGTTCACCAACATCAGCTGTGTCTTCAGGAGTATCGGTTTCCGGTTCCAAAGGAAGAGTTGTTTCCTCAGGTTCAATACTATCCTCCGGTTCAGCACTTTCCTCTGCGTCTGTTGTTTCTTCAGGTTCAGCACTTTCCTCAGGTTCGGTACTTTCTTCTGCAACTATAGTTTCTTCAGGTTCTGTTGTATCTTCCGGTTTTACCGTCTCTTCTGCTTCATTTGTACTTACAGGTTTCTCTGTTGCTTCAGGAGTTTCTGTAACTGCAGGAGTTTGTGTTGCCGAAGGAGTTTTTGTTACCAAAGGAACTGTTGTTTCACTAGGCTTCTTTGTAAACACAACCGGTTCAAAGCTCATACCTGCAGATGTTTCAATAGGACGTGCAGTCTTCTCCGGTGTCGATGTTGACTGTGCCTCTGCAGATGTAACAGGGCCCGGCAAAACATTTACGGTTGCCGAAGGATTTGAACTGTTTCCCGGTGCAGCACTTACATCAGCGGTTGCAGAACTTTTTGGCTGACTGCTTGAAGATGAACCGCTATCGCCTTCATCCCCCGATGAGCCACCGCCTCCTGCTTTCTTTACTATTACATTACATACATATTTTTTTCGTTTGAAAATAGCTGTTATCTTACATTTACCGGCCCTCTTGCCGCGAACTATTCCACGCTTTCCTACTATAGCAATTTTTTTATTGCTTGTTTTAAACTTTACAGCTTTTAACTGTTTCTTACTTACGCCTTTGAGTGTAAGCTTTTTCTTCTGTCCCACCTTAATAACAATTTTTTTACTATTAAGTCTAATCTTAACAGCTCCTTTTGCTGTTGCACTAACACCGTTAAATGCTGCTGCATTTGGTGATGTTAACCCCATTGCAACACAAAGAGCAAAACATAATACCGACTTTGCAGTACGTTTCATAAGAGATACCTCCATAAAGCTTAAAAATACCATTTTGCGTCTATTATATTGTACACTAGAATCGGGGGATTTGCAAAGAAATAATTATGACAATATTGGGACAAAAATGGTACAAAAAATGACATTCTCCGGGCCAATATTCAGACGCACAGCATCCTAACCGTCTAATGTCTGATGCTGTTGCTTCTGAATATTTGTCCAAAAAAAGAGCATCTCATATAGAGATGCTCTTACCTAATAACATGAAAGATAAATTGAATTTTAACTTGCTTTATAGCCCCACATATCGAGGACGATGTATACGGTGTCTCCTTTTACCGCGAAGCCTCCGATACATGCCTGGACATCGTAGGAGATTAACTTGGCTGCCGTATCATTATCGTCTGAGCTTTCGATAAGCAATGTCTTGAATGCATCAAGTGCGTCAGTGTCATCCTGGGTGTAACTTTCGGTTACATAGCAGGCGAATCCTAATGCTTTTGTGATTCTTTTACTATAGTTAGAAAGTCCGCTACCCTCTGATGTTGTACTGGCATTTTCCGCACCCTGCTGTGCCGGATTATAGTAAATAAGGTTAATTCCGTTTGCTTCGACATCGCTTTCACACTCGGATGCTATGGAGAGAAGGTCTATACCCTTCATTGCTCTGTATGCATTTACGAATTCACAAAGCTCATAATTAATTCCTTCATTCACATAGTATGCACCGCTTGAATCGCAGGTTGAAGCGTAAGGTGCACCTGCCTTAAACATCTGAGAATTGGTATAGGATGATGGATATACCTGGATACCCATTGCATCTCCGGTCATCTGATCTACAGCGTCTCCTCCCTTTATCGTATCAAAATAAACTACTACATTATACGATTCGGAACCTGCAGTTATAGTCTTCATATAACCTCTTTCATCATTATCAATTTTATTTGAAAATCCGTTAGATGTAAGCTCACTTTTTGTCGCGCCGGCTTTTACATAACTATCAAATGCAAAATATCCGGAAATCGTTGCAAATCCTATTACTTCATCATTATCTACATATACCTGTAAATAATTTATATAATCATTGGAAGGATTATAAATATATGTTTTGAAGCCTCTTACATCCGCATCAATTCTTACAGGTGTTCCAAGCTTTGACTTCATACTTGAAACAGAATCACCAAGTGTTACGCTATGTCCCGCTGATGAGTCTCCCAATTGAATAGTATTGGAATCTGCGGAATTCGGTATTACATCACTGGACTCTCCTTCATCTGCAGGAGCTGTCGGTAACGGTGTTGCCAGATCTTCTGTCTCTTGAGCCTTGGCAAGAACTACTAAAGT
>JAILOA010000424.1 GCA_024691065.1 Lachnospiraceae bacterium
GCTATCAGCATCATAATCATATCTACCATTGCCTTTAACAGTAATTTTTAATTTGCCTTCTTTAACGTATTTAGTTAATGTTGGTCTAGTAATTTGAAGAATTCTTAAAACATCTTTTGCCTTCATGCCTTATCACCACCTTTCAAGTTTATTATATTACTTGAGCTAGCGGTATCAACATTAAATATTAAAATACTATAATATTATTTAATAATCAAGAACATAATAATCATCCATATCTACCGGAAATTTCGTAAAATTATAATCAACAAAACCAAATCCGCAAAGTATTCGGTAAAATCAGAATCATCTGCTATCAAATCTTCTTAACTATCACATTTAGCCACTTCTCATCTTCTCTCCCCGGACGTGCATCGTGGGTCTTCCAAATTTTACTGATTGCAATACCTTCTCCATCTAATACCTGTGATGAATCAATTCCAAAATCCTTTATCATTGTTTCTGAAGTTTTCACATCTATATTTACTGCTATTTTTCCCAAAAATTCAATAAAACTTTCCTCCGTAAAATCCGTGAAGTATCTGTCACCACGATACCCTTCAAACTCCCCATATTTAAAGGACATATAAATGTAACCTTCTTTTTTTACGGCTCTTATCATTCTTTTTAGCACATCTTTGAGCTCTTCCCTTTGTAGATGAAGGATTGAAGCGCAAGCCCAGATTCCATCGTATGCCTGCTCGGAATCCAAGTCCTGAAAATACATTTGCCTGACATCTATTCCCGTATTCCTGCTTGCCAATTTACAAAGCTCGGAGGAACCATCGATTGCATCGACCTTATAACCCTTTTCCAAAAAACACTTTGTATCCCTTCCGGAGCCACATCCGAAATCCAATATATAAGCCTTTTGGGGCAGATATGATAAAAAGATGTCCTGGGTTTCAGTAAAATCAACCTTTACCGTACCCTCCGCAAAGGACGCTGCATTGTTCTCATAATAATTAAGTGTTTTATCCATATTTTATCCTTTCGGTTACTCACCCAACGATTTTAGATACTCTTCAACATTTATTAGGTTTAAACCATCCTCTCCTGTTGATGCACTAATCTAGTAGTTACATTAATTTTGATTATCAATTCTCACCCAACGATTTTAGATACTCTTCAACATTTAAATATTTTATGTCACCCTGTTCTGCCGGTTCCATTAATCTAATAACATATTATTTTTGATTATCAATTCTCACCCAACGATTTTAGATACTCTTCAACATTTAAATATTTTATGTCACCCTGTTCTGTCGGTTCACCGCGATAGATAACATATTTTCCGAGAATATCACCGTATCTGTGAACAGTCATATTACATTTTTCTTCGTTATCCAAATGACGATACTGTTCAGGAACCGCTTGTTTACTGTACTTTACTTCGTATATTTCACAACAAAGTTCCTTCGGATCATATACGACCATATCAAACTCGCCAACTGCAAACTGCAATTTAAATACTTTTTTATCCGGGCGTGCAATCATTGTCTCCAAAAGTACTATTTCTTCCATCATTCTACCACTAATTTCAGAAATAAGTCTATCCAAAATATACTTTCTTTCTTTAGCAGATAAATCCTGAAACTCCGAATAGAGCAATACATTTTCAACAACAGCTTCTGCCTGGGCGTAACGCATTCCCGGCTGGGTGATAATTGTAACCTTTCCTTTCCGATCAACTACAGGTAGGGATTCCAGATTCACATCCACAATCAAATCAAGCAATTCAAGATATTCCTTAATCTGCACCATATGGCCTTTTTCGATGTCTATACTTTGATCTTCCTTATCCAAAATATCAAGCATTTTCATAATCCCGGCATTAATCCTGTCCAAATCCATATGCTCCTTAATATTAATGGAATTTTCCTTATCCCTTAGCAGATTGGCCGCAGTCACCGCAATGTCGTGAGATTTGAATGTTCGCTCTACAACTTCCCTTGTGAAACTATGATTAATTTTTTCAACCACCCTGTTTATTACATTTGTTAATTCTCCACGCTCAAACAAATCAAGCAGAAGCCTGAAATGCCCACCATATTGGTATGACTTTAGTGAATGCTGAATATTTTTTGCAATTGCCGTATCAATGTACTCTTCAGCATGATTAGAATCCGAAAATGGATGCCCGATCGAAAATGGATGCCCGATATTGTAGTTAATTCCGCCGATACTCATAGTCCCTCCATATCGGATATATTCATCTATTCCCCGAACACCTAAAACCCTCTCAAACTCCCTATAAGGAATAAATGTAGTGTGCAACAATATGCATCTGTCATATAGTTGCTCTTCTTTTGTAAATGCGAAGCCAAGAGAGTCAGTTCCCGACAGAATTATTTTCATGCCACTACTTGCGTAGATATCCGAAAATAGTGCAGCCTCCTCCACAAAATTCCCGATAAGAGTAACTTCATCAATGAAAATGTATTTGTACCCGTTATTCTCCAACCTTCTCAAATCGGCATCTACATCATCCAATGTAACGCTCGTAGTTACTTGAATAAATGCAGCTTTTTCAAATTCTTCAGGTGAAAGCTCCGTAAGAATCTGTCTTATCATCGTTGTTTTTCCTGTTCGTCTAAGACCATACATAATCAAAACTTTATCTTGATACTGCCCGAAAATATAATCTCTGAGCACGCTAATACACTCTCTTTTCTTGTATTTCCGGACAAGGGCTATCTGTGAAGCAAGTTGGGCACCTATTCTAATGTTTGTTTTGAAAGCAGATTGCTCGTCAACTCCTGTATTTGCTTGAAACGCAGATTGCTCGCCAACTCCTGTATTTGCTCGAAACGCAGATTGCTCGCCAACTCCTGTATTTGCTCGAAACGCAGGTTGCTCGCCTACTCCTGTATTTCCTTTGAAAGCTGGTTGCTCGCCTACTCCTGTATTTCCTTTGAAAGCAGGTTGCTCGCCTGCTCCTGTATTTCCTTTGAAAGCAGGTTGCTCGTCTACTCTTGTATTTCCTTTGAAAGCTGGTTGCTCGCCTACTCCTGTATTTCCTTTGAAAGCAGAATCTACATATTGCATATACTCATCTTTGGGTACTTTTAACATTAGCTTTTTTAGTTCTTTTTCCAGAGATTTTCTCTTGTTAATATTTTTCTTTAACTCTGAAATATCATCAAAACTAACATATTTTTCAACTCTTTTTCCATGGTGTGAAACCCTATAATAAAAATAATCTTTTCCTTTTATATTTTTCTTTGTGATGCTGCCTTCCGGTAATCTGGCTATTTCACGTTTTATTTCATCAATTCTATTATATAAATCATCCTTCATGTCAAATTATCTCCTTAACCAATTATACCCATTATACCCTTATTCATTTCAAAAATCAAGGGTATAATGGGTATAATACAAAAGATGGTGCTCGAAGAATATATCTAAATATAAATTGTTATCCCCCTATTTCTATATAGTACGGACATATGTTCTCATAATGCCCATCTTTCATGCGAAATCCACCCGGAATCGTTCCCAGCTGCTTAAAACCAAGCCTCTCATATAAAGCTCTTGCAACTGTATTACTTTCTACGACTGCATTGAACTGAAGAATCTTGAATCCATGCTCCTTAGCCTTCTCCAGGCAGTCCTCAACTAATTTTTTACCTATGTGTTGGCCCCGGGCTTCTGAAGATACAGCGTAGCTTGCATTACAGATGTGCCCACACCTGCCTACATTGTTTGGATGCAGGATGTATAAACCAAGTATTATCCCGTTCCACTCTGCGACTCCCGTATAGCTTTGCGAAGCGAAGAAGTCTGCCCCGCTTTCCAAATCAAGCATTTCCTCTTGCGGGAAAGCTATACCATCCTCCACAACCTCATTCCATATATTTATCATAGCAGGAAGATCCTCCTGCTTAAATCCCCTTATTATAATGTCTTTAGTCATATTATATCTTCCCCCTGTATATAAATAAACTTGTATCTTTTAGTGAACCTTGCATCTAATTAGTGAAGCTTGTATCTAATTTTAAACCCGGGCTCGGCTCAATTTCTCCAACTACTAAGATTTTGACCATTTAGCTTGTTTTCTTAGCAATCAAACTTTTTCGGAGCACCCTTAATTTTCTCCAACTACTAAGATTTTCCCAATTTAGCTTGTTTTCTTAGCAAATTTAATTTTTCGGAGCTATATAGGGCTCAAAACGGTATTTTAAGAGCTACGAACTACCCGGACACCCTCAAATATTACAAAAGAGTATCTCACTACCGAAGCAAGATACTCTTTATTTTAACATTATATATTCAATTTGTTAACTATTCATTTGACCGGTAACTTATTTCATAAATCTCTCACCAAAAGCATCTAATAAATAAAAACTTCAACACATCACACAAGCAAATTAAATAGTC
>JAILOA010000044.1 GCA_024691065.1 Lachnospiraceae bacterium
CTCTTCTAATTTATAAAAGTCCGCCGGTTCATGCACATATCCTCTTTCGATAAATTTCTCAATCGTCTTCTCGGAAAGCCCGTCTATATTCATGGCATCACGGCTTACATATAATACAAATGAATTGATTTTCTTTGCGGAGCACTCCGGATTATTACACATAAGTACAGCCTTTGCATTATCTTCAACAATCTCAGTCTTCTGTCCGCAAACAGGACATATATCCGGAATTGTAATATTTCCGGACTTTGTAAGATTCTCGGAAATCTGCGGAATAATCATATTTGCCTTATAAACCTTGATTCTGTCGCCTTCACCGAGCATAAGCTCACGAACTATGCTTACATTGTGAACACTGGCCCTTTGAACTGTAGTACCCTCCAATTCAACCGGCTCAAATACGGCAATAGGATTAATAAGACCGGTTCTCGACGCATTCCATTCGATATACTTAAGGGTAGTCTCTGCATTTTCATCCTGCCATTTAAATGCAATCGCATTACGCGGAAACTTCGCGGTTCTTCCGAGCGACTCTCCGTAAGCGATATCATCCATCAATAGTACCAAACCATCCGAAGGAAAATCATTGGTAGCAATCTTCTCTTCAAAAATCCCGACCTTCTCAACTATATTTTTAGAATCCACACGAAGATATTCTACCACATCAAAGCCCTGATTCTTAAGGAATATGTATTTATTTTCATTTGAATTATTAAAATCAAATGAAACGCTATCCTCTTCGGCACTGACTAATGCAAATGCATAAAATGAAACTCTTCTACCGGCTGTTATACTGCTGTCTAACTGCCTCACGGAACCTGAACAAAGATTTCTCGGATTCTTATATTGCTCCTCAGTCGGAAGCGATGAATTTATCCTCTCAAATTCCTTATAAGTAATGATAGCCTCTCCGCGAAGCACCAAACGCCCCTTATAAGGAATCTTTCCCGGAAGATTCACAAAGGTTTTGGCATTAGGCGTAATAACCTCGCCCACCTGACCGTTTCCTCTTGTAACTGCCTGAATAAGCTCTCCGCCCTCATAAGTAAGAACCACCGTAAGACCATCCAGCTTCCATGAAAGCAGGCCTTCCTGATTTCCGAGAAAGGCAGCGAGCGCTTCCCTTTCCTTGGTCTTATCAAGAGAAAGCATCGGACTGTCATGATTTATCTTAGGAAGCTCGCTCACAATCTCATAACCGACCTTCTTAGTCGGACTGTTTGCAAGTACAATCCCGGTCTTTTCCTCCAAGGCAACAAGCTCATCATAAAGCTTATCGTACTCAAAGTTACTCATTATCTCATCCTTGCCCTGGTAATAAACCCTCGCGGCCTCATCCAGAACCTTGACAAGTTCTTTCATTCTCTCTATATCCATACACCCTCCTAAGGTCTCATTTTTATTCCTAATTCTCCAAATATGTTTCACACCCTCTTCTTTAGTTCCAAAACTTCAGCCTCCGACATCACCCTATACTCCCCTGTCTTCAGGTCTCCAAGCCTTATATTAATAATTCTCACACGCTTAAGCTTCAAAACCCTATATCCAAGGCTCGCACACATCCTTCTGATCTGCCTGTTAATTCCCTGTGTAATCGTAATATTAATGGACTTATCAGATAACCTCGCCACCTTGCACGGCTTAGTCACAACATCGATATCCTTCTCTTCATCAACGATATGAATCCCGTTTTCAAGCTTTTTAATGTCCACATCACTAATTGCATTGTCTAATTCTACAATGTATTCCTTCTCGTGTCCATACCTGCTTTTAAGGATTTTATTCAAATATTCACCCTGATTCGTAAGGATAAGAAGCCCCTCCGAATCCTTATCCAGGCGCCCCACAGGGTAAATTCGCTCCGGATAATTAATGTAGTCGACTACATTTTTAATTTTTTTACCGTTTTCTTTTCTCGCCGTAGTACATACCAATCCACGCGGCTTATTGAAAATCAGAAAAACCTCTTTCGAAGATTTTTTAATCTCCCTGCCGTCAATACATATTATATCACTCTCTGCAACCTTTTGGCCCGGTACAGCAATTTCACCGTTCACGGTTATTCTTTTTTGTAAAATGTATCGATCGGCCTCTCTTCTCGAGCAAACTCCAACCTCGCTCAAATACTTATTTATCCTGACCAAAGTATTATTATCCGACATAAAACCTCACATAATTCCTTTAAAAATAAGTGCCTCAAGGTGCACAATGCATAAACGGACAATAAGAAAATTCTTATTGTCCGCTTATATTTAATTATTATTCTTCTTATTTTTCTTCTTGTCTTTATCCGACTTATCCTTCTGGGCTGCAGGTGTTTCCAAAACAGCTTCGTTTTCAATATTTGTATTATCCTCTTCTTCGGATTCCGCTGAAGTTTTGTCTCTGAGCATCTGATAGAATTGAGCAACCTGAGGATCTCCCTGAACAACGGCGTGAAGCTCATTTTGAACCTCTGTTGAAATTTCTTCTACAATATCCAAACCATCGAGGGTATCGATAACCTCCTGCTCATCGGCAGTAAGCGCTCCGAGATAAACCTGAAGCTTACCATCCTTATCTTCATTTACATAAAGAGCAGATAAAGAAGGAACAAGGGTGTCAATATTATAAATCTTAACATCGTAACGGGCATAAACTCTGTAAGATCCGCGGAATACATTGAGCACCATACAATCGAAGTTTTCGTAGCCTTCAACGTATTCAGCCTCGGTAAGAAGCTTATCCTGCGCAACATTGTCAATGTCACTGACATATTTTTCAAGCTCATTAATATCAACAGCCTGTTTAGCATTATAATAATTCTCAACAAGCTCTGTAATCTCTTCTGTTAACTGTTTATTGGTAAGACCTGTCGTGGTACTTACGGCACCAAATGTAGCAATCTCACTATAATTAATATTTAACTCACCGATACCAAAAACCTTTGCAAAATCAACCTGTGTGGATTTTGTAAATGAAAATGGAAGCATGCCTAAAAACATAATTAATCCGGTAAGAGTTATCAAACGAAATCTGGTTTTCGCAGTCATAATTTCCTCCAGAATATAAAACAAATATAAATTCACCTGTGACCATCACTCCTCTAAAACCGGAGCCAAAAGAGTCTGTCACAATCTATAAACACATTAATTTGCACCCAAAGGGACTCGAACCCCCGACAACCCGGCTCCGGAAACCGGTGCTCTATCCACTGAGCTATGGGTGCAATTAAAAATTGGTTTAAAAACGCAAAATTTAGTGTAACACGAAACACCTTTTTTGTAAAGGAAAAATCCGAATTCTATTATATTCCGAATAAATAATCCAATATAAATCCCCTGATTGGAAATAAAATAATAATTTCGAATTCAATTATATTCAGAATAAAAAAATATAAATCCCCTGATTGGAAATAAAAAATCCATGACTACCAAAATGATAATCATGGACATTTATTTAAGCTTCAATCTTTTTTTCTTCAGGATATTTCTCTTCTATCCCTCTAAAAATGTATTCAAACACGGAAGACATACCGACAAATTCACAACCGTAATTTCTTACGCCATCCTCTAAATCCCTTGCTCTTATTATCTTAACAACACAGTTAAGCGAGTTATGAACCGACTCAATCTCGCTAAAAATAAGCCTTGCATTAAAATAATACCCGACCGGAATTTCACTCTTGGAATTAAAACCGATTCCGTCTGCACTGATATCGATAATCTCAATCGGTGCATTCAAATCTTTTACCAATACATTGTCCTGCTTGAATATAGAAGATACTTCCAAATCCATCCTAATCGGAACCCTTCTATTTCTTCTTTTTTCTTGACCCATAGTCCCTCCAAATTAACATAATTGAATATTATAAACAAACATTTCCTGCATATTAATGTAACATCCTACGATACTTAAATCGGATTCATTGTAAATCAGATATTTATCCATTCATATAAATCCATATTCACCCCGTAAAACCATTATTATACACATCGCTATACCCTGAGTCCGTCATATCAGTTACCATACCCGTTCAATAACTTAGTCAACAATTTGTTAACCATTGCCGGATCTGCAGTCCCCTTTGTAGCTTTCATAGTTTGCCCGACTAAAAATCCAATGGCCTTTTTCTTACCGGCCATATAATCCCCCACAGATTTAGGATTTTCGGATAATATTCTTAAAATAATACCTTCAAGTTCACCCGCATCCGAAACTTGCGCCAAAGAGTTCTCCCTGACAAATACCTCCGGGTCAACATCATTCTTATAAACTTGCAAGAAGACGTCCTTTGCGACCGAACTATTGATGGTATTATTATCTACTATTTCAATCAATTTTGCAAGATGTTTTGGAGAAATATTGAGATTTTCCGGTTCATCCTTCTCTTCCTTAAGAATTCTCATGGTTTCACCCATTATCCAATTGGAAACCTTCTTTGGATTAGCCCCTAAATCAACGGTTTCCTCAAATATTTCCGTAAACTTTTTCTCCGAAGTAATCTGCTCTGCATCATATCTTGGTATATTAAATTGTAAAATGTATCGTTCTATCTTCTGCTCTGCCATCTCAGGCTCATTTGCCTTTATTTCATCAATCCATTTTTCGGAAATAATAAGCGGCATAAGGTCAGGCTCGGGAAAATATCTGTAATCCATTGCATCCTCCTTGGATCTCATGGAATATGACTCACCCTTCTTATCATCCCAATGTCTCGTTTGCTGTATAACCCTCTCTCCGTTTTCGATAAGTTTTATCTGCCTTTTTTTCTCATTTTCTATAGCTCTTGAAATAGCTCTGAAAGAACTCAGGTTTTTCATTTCGGTCCTGGTCCCGAGTTCCTTCTTTCCTACAGGGCGTACCGATAAATTGACATCCGCTCTCATCGAACCCTCCTGCAATTTACAATCCGAGGCACCCAAATAACCGATAACTGTTTTAAGCTTTTTTAAATATGCTATTACTTCTTCTGCATTACTCATATCAGGCTCGGATACTATCTCAATAAGTGGCACTCCGGCCCTGTTATAATCTATTAAAGATACATCTTCTTCATCATCATGAATAAGTTTTCCGGCATCTTCTTCCATATGAATTTCATGAATCCTTATTTTTTTAGAACCCTCACCGGCCGTAACATTTACAAAACCATTGGTGCAAATAGGCATATAAAGCTGCGAAATCTGGTAATTTTGAGGATTATCCGGATAAAAATAATTCTTCCTGTCGAACTTGGAATATCTGCTGATATCGCAATTCAAGGCAAGACCGACAGCAATTGCATATTCCACAACCTTTTTATTTAAAACCGGAAGCGTTCCGGGCATCCCCATACAAACCGGACAGGTATTTTCATTAGGACGGGCACCGAACTTTGTCGAACACCCGCAAAATATCTTGGTTTTTGTAGCAAGTTCTACATGAACCTCAAGTCCAATGACTGTCTCATATTCTGCCATCAAACCACCCCTCTTTCGTGCGCTTCACAGGCTGCCTTGCTTTCAGGTCCTCTGCCGGCTGCCTCACACGTAGCGGCCGCATAAAGTATTTCCTGTTCTCCGAAGCGTCTTCCTATAAATTGTAACCCTATCGGAAGTCCTTCCCTGCTTTCTCCCGCAGGAAATACAATTGCCGGAAGCCCGCATAGATTGGCGCTTACATTGTATACATCTGACAAATACATCTTAAGAGGATTTTTGAGACTTTCTCCGAGACGAGGTGCAGTTGAAGGCGACACCGGTAACAATATACAATCATATGTATTTAAGGCATTTTCAAAGCATTGCTTTATAAGCTCCCTTGTTTTAAGGGCCTTTATATAATATGCATCATAATATCCCGAACTCAGTAAAAATGAACCAAGCATTATTCGCTTCTTAACCTCCGCTCCGAATCCCTGTGAGCGGCTCTTTTTATACATGGAATGAAGTTCGCTGTAATCCTTTGCCCTTAAGCCGTATTTTACCCCATCGTATCGCTCAAGATTAGAACTTGCTTCGGCACAGGCAATTATATAATATGCCGGCACCGAATACTTAAACATTCCCATTTCAAATTCGGATACTATAGCACCTGCTTTTTCTAATATTTCTTTGGTTTTATAAATACTTTCTCTTATCTCATCGTCCAGACCGTCTCCCAGATAATCAACGGGGATTCCGATTTTTAAACCTTTAAGGTTATTTATATTTGAAATATTATCAACCTTTATTTCATTCGTTGCAATTTTATTTGAAATATTTATATTCAAAGCATTGCCATTCAGAGCATTTTCATTCAAAGCATTTTCATTTAAAGCATTTTCATTTAAAGCATTTATATTCAAAGCATTTCCATTAATGGTATTTTCACCTGCAAAATCATTCAAAAACCCGGAAAAATCATAACTTTCTTTGTTTAGACTTGTAGAGTCAAATGCATCGTGCCCGGATATTATTTCCAAAAGCGCAGCGGCGTCCGCTACATTTTCTGCCATCGGACCAATCTGGTCAAATGACGATGCATAGGCAATAAGGCCGTTTCTTGAAACTGTTCCGTAGGTAGGTTTTATGCCAACCACATTGCAATAAGCGCCGGGAAGCCTTATGGAGCCGCCTGTATCAGACCCCAGAGCAAGTTTCACCTGTCCCGATGCAATAGCAGCAGCTGAGCCTCCGGAAGATCCTCCTGTAACATAGCCCTTATTAATAGGATTCACACAAGGTCCGAAATACCCTGTTTCACCGGTGCTACCCATGGCAAATTCATCCATATTTGTCTTTCCTACTATGATAAGTCCTGCCGCCCTAAGTCTTTCAATGACAGTTGCGCTATATGTCGGTATAAAATTTTCCAGCATTTTTGAGCAACAGGTAGTTCTCATGCCTTCAATACAAATATTATCCTTTATTGCAATCGGAACGCCTGCAAGACTCGAAAGTTCCTCATTTGCATCAATTTTCTTTTGAACATCCTCCGCCTGCCTGTAGGCTTCATCCCTCATTTCAAGTACAAACGAGTTTAAGTCCTTATTATCTTCCATTGACTTAAATGTATAATCCAAAACTTCCTTGATGCTTATTTCCTTTTCTTTTATCTTTCTGCTAAGTTCCAGTGCAGTTAAATTCTTCATAAAATTACCTCATATCCCGTAAAATGTAATTATTATATAGTCTTCGGAACCACTATATATTCGCCTTTTTTTACAGGTGCATTGTATAATGCTGCTTCCTGTCCGTTTTCATTGGATACCGTATCTTCTCTAAATACATTTTGATATTCTGATTTTCCGGCTGTGATATCGGTTTGGGAACCTGTATTAACATCCCCTGCAGATACTACATTTCCTAATAAATCTTTATTTTGAACATTTTGATATTCTGATTTTTCGGCTGTGATATCGGTTTGGGACCTTACATAAACTCCCCCGTCAACAGGTACCGTATCCGTATCCAATTCATTTAATATATCTACATAATCAAGCATCTCTTCCATACCTTTTATATAGCTTTCCTTCTCACTCTCTTCAAATTCAAGCTTCGAAAGAATCCCTACATAATCAAGCATTTCCTTAGAAATTCTATTATAATTATTATCCATTTTACCCCCCTAAAACAGCAATCCGATATATAATAGTTAAATCTCTTTCAAGATAAATAAACTATCACACTGCGTTCTATTTAACTTTACAGATTTTAACATATATTAATAATTAAAGCAAATACTGTGCCTAGCCCGGCAAAAATCATTATATTACCAAAGTGCAACCCGATTTGCCTAAAACCCACCCCCTAAAACCTTATTTTATAGGCATAAAAAAAGGTTCTTGCTAAATAAATCAATAAAATATATAATAGTAAAGTAATAAAACACATTTGGAGGCTTGTTTTGATTAAAGAAAACCAAAGATTGTTAAATATATTTCAATTTATCATAGACGCTTTGATTCTTGTGGCAAGTGTTATACTCGCTTATTCATTAAGATTCGATGCCGATTTTAGCCCGCTGCTTAAATATCATATAATTGCACCGCCGAGGGGATATTATTTAAAACGAGAGGACTATATAGATTTACTTGTATTCCTCATTCCTGCATATCTCATACTTTATTATGTATGTAAAATGTATGATCCAAAGCGTACAAACAGCAGACGTTATGAATTTTGGTGCCTGCTTAAAGCTAACTTTTTCGGAATTATGTATTTTACGGTCGTTGTATACTTTATTAAGCACAATGTTGACTACGCCCGTATTTTCCTTGGTTTGTTTGCCATTACAAATATAACACTTGATTTTATATTCAGACTTACGGTGTCCTTTATACTTAAGCGTATGAGAAGAACAGGACATAACCTTAAGCATGTTATATTGGTTGGATACAGCCGAAGCGCCATAGATTACATTGACAGACTTAGAAGCCATCCCGAGTGGGGCTACTATGTTCACGGTATATTGGACGACAGCATGCCAACAACCACGAAATACAGAAATGTACCGGTCATCGGTAAGATAAGCTTACTTCCTAAGCTTCTTTCTACCAACAAATTCGATGAAATCGGCATAACCATAGGCATTGACGAATTCGGTAAATTAGAGAAAATCGTCGAGACCTGCGAAAAATCCGGCATTTATACAAAATTTATCCCGGATTATAATCAGATTCTTCCTACAAAGCCTTACACAGAGGACTTAGACGGTATTCCGGTAATTCATATCCGCCATGTACCGCTCACATCCTCTCTCAATAAATTTGTCAAAAGAACAATCGATATTATCGGTTCCCTCTTTGGAATCATTATTTTATCCGTTCCTATGGCAATTGTAATGCTTATTATCAAATGTACCTCAGAGGGGCCGGTTATATTTTCTCAGATCAGAATCGGTACACATAACAAAGAATTTAAAATGTATAAATTCCGTTCCATGTATCTGCAGGATGATTCCGAAGAGAAAAAAGGCTGGACCACAAAGGATGACCCCAGAGTTACACCGATTGGCAGGTTTATGAGAAAAACCAATGTTGATGAGCTGCCTCAGCTTATAAATGTTCTTAAAGGCGATATGAGTCTCATCGGTCCGAGACCTGAGAGACCTCAATTTGTTAAGAAGTTCCAACAGGAGATTCCTCGTTATATGGTTAAGCATCAGGTACGCCCGGGTATGACCGGTTGGGCACAGGTAAACGGCCTCAGAGGCGATACATCCATTGCAAAACGTATTCAATATGATTTATATTATGTTGAAAACTGGACACTTGCTCTGGATATTAAAATCCTCTTCCTAACCTTCTTCAGTAAAAAAGTTAACGAGAATGCGTACTAAGAACAATACATTTAAATAATATATATGGAGGGACAGGGCTATGACTGTCCGGCAAAAAATCACTATTGCAATTATTATTTCATTTGCAATACCTCTCTTCTTTACTGTTTTTACGGCAAGTTTTTGTAAAAGCTCATTAAAGCAGATTTTAAAAAAGAATTATAATTATGTTCCTAAAAAAATAAGTTTATTCAAGGACTCCTATCTTGTTGCGGATGAAATATCCAACAATAATTTTAATATGGTTTATCAGGAAATTATCAAATCTCCTGAAAGTTTTGTTGAAATTGATAACTTAGATACTATTAATAAGGATCTTCAGAAGGTAAACGCCTTTTTATTCGTTCAGCTTAACTCAAATGACCTGTTTTACGGTCGTTCTACAAATGATTTTGCAGGCATTTTCAATATAATACATCAGGGTTACCCTCATTATTTATCTGAAGATGCGATTTATAATTCGTATTTCGTAAGTGATAACGGTAAGAATATCAATACATTTGTTATCACTAATTTAGGTCCCTATACACATAGCCTTGAAAAATATGTCAATACAGTTATTGCCGTCTTTGTGATATCTTTACTCACATCTGCTGTTCTGCTGGGCTTATGGTTATATTTTAGCTTTTACAGGCAATTCGAGTTACTTACTTCAATTGCAAGGCAGATAAGCGAATCGGAACTTGATTTACCTATTAAGGTTCCTGATTCAGACGATGAAATTATAAGACTTTGCAAAAAATTGGAGCTTACAAGGCAAAAGCTTTTGGATATGCTTGAAGAAAGACTTCAATATGAGGAAGATACCAGAGTTATGATTACAAGTCTGGCTCATGACTTCAGAACTCCTCTAACAGCCATAAAGGGTTACTCGGAAGGCCTAAGGGATAATATTGCAAAAACCGAAGAAAAGAGAAATCAATATCTTCAGACCATTTACAATAAAGCTTGTGACCTCACCTATCTGGTTGATGAGCTTTCACTTTTTTCCAAGGTCGAAGGTAATAATATAATATATAATTTTAAGGCACTCAATTTAAACAATTATTTCATTGATTGTATGGAGGAAATCGATTTAGATATCTCATCCTCAAATTTTGACGTTACATTTACAAATAATGTAAATAAAGACACCAGGATTTTAGCAGACCCTGAGCAATTAAAAAGGGTTATTACAAATATCTGCGGAAACAGCATAAAATATAACGATAAAGAGAAGGGCATACTGAATATTACAATAAATGAGCTGGTTAAAAGTCCGAAACTTTATAAAGTCCTTGACGAAATGGAAAAGAAGGAAGATACTTTAGTTATAGTTTCTATTGCAGATAACGGTCCCGGTGTCTCCGATAAGGCTCTGCCGCTTATATTTAACAGATTTTACAGAACAGATTCTTCCAGGAATTCTTCAAAGCCGGGCAGCGGACTCGGTTTATCCATAGTTGCTAAGATTGTCTATGATCATGGCGGTAAGATTTGGGCAGAAAGAAATGAGTATGGCGGACTTACCATATTCTTTACATTGAAAACCAAAAACAGTATATAGATTAAAAGGGGATTGTCCCCGGAATGGAGAAAAAAATGTCGAAGATTTTAATTATTGAAGATGAAGTTGCTATTGCGGATCTTGAAAAAGATTATCTTGAACTCAGTAATTTTGAAGTTACACTTGAAAGTAACGGTCAGGACGGTATGGTTACGGCATTGAAGAATGACTTTGACCTTATTATATTGGACCTCATGCTCCCTGAGGTAGATGGCTTCGAAATATGCAAGGCAATCCGTGAAGAGAAGAACACTCCTATCATCATTATTTCAGCCAAAAAAGATGATATAGATAAAATCAGAGGTTTAAGCCTCGGTGCCGATGATTATATGACTAAACCATTCAGCCCGAGTGAGCTTGTTGCCAGGGTTAAGGCTCATCTTTCCAGATATGAACGCCTTACAAATGTTGGTCAGGTTAAGAATTCAGTAATAGAGATTCGCGACTTAAAAATCGACAAGACAGCGAGACGCGTATGGAAGGCAGGTATTGAGAAGAATTTTACATCCAAGGAATTTGATCTTCTTTGTTTCCTGGTTGAGAATCCTAATCATGTATTTACCAAAGAAGAGCTTTTTAAGGAAATCTGGAAAATGGATTCTGTCGGTGATATTGCTACTGTTACCGTTCATATCAAAAAGCTCAGAGAAAAAATCGAAAATAACACCTCTAATCCTCAATATATCGAGACCATCTGGGGTGTCGGATATAGATTTAAACTCTAATTTCAGATTGATTTTTCACCTTCATTTTCAGCTTGATTTTTAGCTTTATTTTTATGATTTTAATTTTGCTTTTGATTTGCTTTTAATTTTAATAAAAAACTCTTGAAATAATTTTTATATCAATATATAATCCTTTCTTAGGGAAACACGCCTTTCAATTTCGGTTGAAAGGATATTAAAATGTTTAATGAAACAAATTCTGTAGCCATTGAAGGAATCAATGGCAAAATCATCAAAACCGAGGCAGACGTATCTGATGGTCTGCCTGGTTTTTCTATGGTCGGCTACCTCTCTTCAGAAGTCAGAGAGGCACGTGAACGTGTCTGGATTTCTCTTAAAAATGCCGGATTTAAAATCCCACCAAAAAAAATCACAATCAATCTTTCACCCGCAGATATCCGAAAAGACGGTACTTCTTATGATCTTTCCATAGCTGTGGCTGTTCTTGCCGCAATCGGAATACTGAGTGATAAATATCTTAAAGATTCTGTTATTATCGGTGAACTCTCTCTCGATGGTCGTGTAAAGCCTGTAACAGGTATATTATCGATGGTTTATACCGCCTACGACAAAGGGTTCAAATATGTCATAGTTCCCGAAGGCAATAAAAATGAAGCAATGGTCGTTAACGGTATAAATATTATACCAATCAGTGAAATTGCCGATCTCCCGGTTATTCTTCTTTATCCCGATGAATATGTTATTAAAAACCAATCGCCTGTGATATCATTTGAGGACAACTCTCCCATTCCTGATTTTTCGGACGTACGTGGACAAAGCATCTCAAAGCGCGCCATAGAAACTGCTGTAAGCGGTATGCATAATATACTGATGATCGGTCCTCCCGGTTCCGGAAAATCAATGCTTGCAAAGCGTATTCCCGGCATTATGCCAATCCCTGATTTTGATGAAAAGATGGAAATATCCAAAATATACAGTGTTTCCGGTCTATTATCGGATGAAAATCCTATAATTAAAAGACGCCCGTTCAGATCTCCGCATCATACGGTCACCCAAACTGCCCTGGTCGGAGGCGGACGTTATCCAAAACCTGGAGAAATAACATTAGCAAACGGAGGCGTACTATTTCTGGATGAATTCCCCGAATTTGCCCGTCAGACAATTGAGGTCCTAAGACAACCTATGGAGGACGGCGTCATAAATGTATCAAGAGTCGGAGGCAGCTATCGTTACCCCGCCCGCTTTCAACTGGTTGCCGCCATGAACCCTTGTCCATGCGGCTTTTTTCCGGACAGAAGAAAATGTACCTGCCCCGACAGAGTAGTCAAAAGATATCTTTCCAAGATAAGTCAACCGATACTTGATAGAATCGACATTTGTACAGAAACCACCTCTCTTGAATATTCGGAAATAAATATAAATAACACTAATAAAAACGAAACAACCGAGGAAATAAGAAAACGTGTCATAAAAACCCATAAGATTCAAAGTGAAAGATATAAAGATGAGGAATTCAAATTTAATGCACATTTAACTCCGAATAAAATCAAAAAATATTGTAAGCTAAGCCCAGATGCAGAAGATTTGATTAAAAATGTATTCGAAAGCGATACTATTTCTTCCCGAGCTTACCACCGTATTTTAAGGGTTTCCAGAACGTTAGCCGATATGGAGGAAGCTGATATAATAGACGAAAAACATGTTGCGGAAGCCATTAGCTACCGGAATAACGATAAAAATTTATGGAGATAATAAAAATATGAGAAGTCTCAAAAAATTTATGGAGGAAAAATTCTATGACAGATAAGGAATATGCTCTTTGGCTGTCCACCATTGATTTTAACCTGGGCTTAAAAAAGATAAATGCCTTGTTAAATATCTTCGGTACGGCCGAGGCGATATATAATTCAACCCCTGAAACCATTGAAAAAACAGGCATATTAAACAAAAAACTATTAGATAAATATATAGAACATAAAAATTTAAATAAATTCAAGGAAACCCTGGATTATCTACATAAGCAACATATTAATTTTACATATTACGGAAGCGACGATTATCCCGAAAAGCTTTTAAATATTGACAATGCACCTTTCGGTTTATACTATCTCGGAAATCTACCGGATTCAAAAAAGAAATGTATTGCCATAGTCGGTGCCAGAAATTGTTCTCACGAAGGGAAGGAAATTGCCAAAAAGCTATCAAAAGAATTAGTTGAAAACGGGATAGAAATAATTAGCGGAATGGCCAGAGGAATCGATATATCAGCACATAGAGGTGCTCTGGAAGTACTTAACGGAAAGACCTATGCTGTCCTAGGTTGCAGTGTTGATATATGTTATCCGAGAGAAAATATTGCAGCCTATATGGATATTCAGGAAAACGGCGGTATCATCTCCGAACTGCCTCCTGAAACTCAGCCCCTATCAAGAAATTTTCCGATCAGAAACAGAATTATTTCCGGTCTATCCGACGGAGTTTTGGTAGTTCAGGCAGGTGAAAAATCCGGTTCTATCATAACCGCCGGAATGGCCTTAGATCAAGGCAAAGATTTATATGTAGTTCCGGGTTCAATTATGAATCCATTGTATAAGGGTAGCAACTATCTAATAAAAACCGGATCAATCCCCGTCACCGGAGTTTCGGATATCCTGGACGGCCTTAATATAATCAGAGATGAAAATGTAGGCGATTTAAAATTAAAGAACTCCGATAATCTGCCCGAAACCCATAAAATGGTATATGAATGCTTATCCCTTAATCCTGTCCATGTATCTCAAATAGTAGGAAATACAGGATTAGATTACGCGATGGTTATGAAGGCTCTTATTTACCTGGAATTAAAGGGATTTGTAAAGGATCTCGGAAATAAATATTATGCCGTGCTTTTGTAAATAATCGAAAATAAAATATATAACATATTCGAGAATACTCCTGCTTCTATAAAGTTAAAAATTATAGATACTAATCAAAAGAATTATCAAAAAAATAAAGGCAAAAAAAAGAGCTGCCTCACGACAGCAGCTCTGATAAAGGAGAAGGTATGAAAAAATTTCATTAAGCATATATCAAATTTTCATTTGATGGTTGAATTATAACTGTTAATTATGAACTTGTAATGTTATAAATGTAAATAAAATGTAAACAAATATAAATAAA